>DJMM01000012.1 GCA_002435365.1 Ignavibacteriales bacterium UBA6490 | reverse complement strand
TCATCAGCTTATGTTTTAAAGATCAGATTCTTGACTTTTTTAGCATTTAACCTTAATTTTCGTTTCTTAAATGTAAAAGAAAAAGGTTTGTTCGGAGGATATTTTGAAACAAGAAAAAATGACAAGGTTTATACCTACTGCAGCTGCTGACAGGAAATGGTATGTTGTTGATGCCAGTGATCAGGTATTAGGCCGATTAGCAACTCAGGTTGCAAGAATAATCAGAGGTAAAAATAAAGCTATTTTTACGCCCAATGCTGACACCGGTGATTTTGTTGTTGTAATTAATGCAGAGCAGGTAAAGGTAACCGGAAAAAGAGAAGAGCTGAAAAATTATTATCATCATTCAGGATATCCCGGCGGTTTAAAAACCCGCAGCTTGTCAGAGGTTCGTGCTAAAAAACCTGAATTTATTATTGAGAACGCAGTGAAGGGAATGCTTCCNNAAAACGCGTCTTGGTAAAAAATTAATCAAGAAATTAAAAGTTTATTCCGGCGGCAGTCATCCGCACCAGGCTCAGAAACCGGAAATATACAGCTTAACGGAGAAATAATGGCAGATCAAATTTATGTAGGAAGAAGGAAAACTTCTGTTGCGAGGGTGATTTTAAGAAACGGTGAAGGCAAAATTACTGTTAACAATAAGGAGTTTGAAGTAGCATTTCCGCAGCTTCTCAGCCGCGAGGATATACTTATGCCCTTAAAGGTAACAGACTCTCTTGGCAAGTATGATATTTATGCAAACGTTAACGGCGGCGGAACAACCGGGCAGGCCCAGGCAATCCGTCTTGGCATTGCAAGAGCTCTTGTCGAATTAAATCCCGACAACAGACCAAAGCTTAAAGTTGAAGGACTTCTTACAAGGGATCCCAGGATGGTTGAACGTAAAAAGTATGGTCAGCCGAAAGCAAGGAAGAGATTCCAGTTCTCTAAGAGATAATTTTTTAATTAATAAATACAATAATATTCATACTTTCCGATTTACCCCCTGTGTCCGGTTAAAATGGATGAAAGGTAAAGCTGAAGAAAGTAGAAGTTTAACAGGAGAAAAAAATGAAAAAAGTTGAATTAAGCCAGCTTATTGAAGCCGGCGCTCACTTCGGTCACTTAACACGCCGTTGGAATCCAAAAATGAAACCGTATATCTTCATGGAGAAGAACGGTATTCATATTATCGATCTGAAAAAAACCCAGGCACTTATCGACGAATCGGCAGACAGCATTGAAAAGCTGGTCTCCGAAGGTAAGAAGGTTTTATTTGTGGGTACCAAAAAACAGGCAAAGAACATTATCGAAACCGAGTCAAAAAGATGCGAAATGAACTGGGTATCCGAAAGATGGCTTGGCGGTATGCTTACAAATTTTTCCACTATCAGGAAAAGCATCAAGCGCCTTAACAGCATTGAAAAGCAGGAGTCCGACGGTACATTCGATAAGATTACGAAGAAAGAAAGATTATTCCTTACCCGCGAAAAAATGAAGCTGAAAAAAGTGCTTGAAGGTGTTGAAACAATGTCTAGACTCCCGGGAGCTCTTTTTATTGTTGATATTAAAAAAGAAGCTATCGCGGTTCAGGAAGCGCACAGATTAAACATACCCGTTTATGCCGTGGTGGATACAAATTGCGATCCTGATGAGGTTGATTATCTTATTCCTGCAAATGATGACGCCGTTAAAACAATTGAGCTTATCGTTAAAAGAATGGCCGACGCGGTACTGGACGGTGCTGTAAAAGCAAAAGAAACAAAAGCTGAAGAGGCTGCTGAACAGGAAAGAGTCAGAAAAGAAAGAGAAACTAAAGCAGCCCCTGCAGAAAATAAAGAGTAAAGGATTTTAATTATGGCAATAACTGCTGCACAAGTAAATGAATTAAGGCAAAAAACCGGCGCCGGTATGATGGACTGTAAAAAGGCCCTTACCGAAGCAGACGGTGATTTTGAAAAGGCAATTGAGATTTTAAGAAAAAAAGGAGCTGCCGTAGCAGCTAAAAGAGCGGAGAAATCTGCAAATGAAGGTTTGGTCCTTACCAAAACCTCCGGGGATAACTCAAAAGGAGTTATGGTTGAAGTGAACTGCGAAACTGATTTCGTAGCCCGCAGCAACGACTTTGTGGAATTTGCAAATGAAGCCCTCGAGGCTGTTT
Organism: Ignavibacteriales bacterium UBA6490; assembly: GCA_002435365.1. Lineage (GTDB taxonomy): Bacteria > Bacteroidota > Ignavibacteria > Ignavibacteriales > Ignavibacteriaceae > UBA6490. The sequence continues at coordinate 8,726 of DJMM01000012.1, read as the reverse complement.
TCACAAGCGAGGCGGATTCTGTGGATTCCCTGCTGACTGGAAATTCCGCCTTGAACATAAAGCTTACCGATGCCATGGGCAAGATCGGGGAAAAGATCCAGATTACACGCTTCTCTGTTGAAAAAGCAGATAACGGCGTGGTGGTCGATTATATTCATCCCGGCTCCAAACTGGGCGTTCTTATCCGCATTGATAATGTTTCCGGCGGTATGGATGAAATGCCCGGAATCGGCAAAGATATTGCAATGCAGGTTGCGGCCATGAAACCTATTTGTGTGTACCGTGAAGAAGTTCCGAAAGAACTTGTTGAAAAGGAAATGGAAATTTATAAAGAGCTTGCGCGCAAAGAAGGAAAGCCGGAACAGATTCTTGAAAAAATTGCCACCGGGCGTCTGAATAAATTCTTTCAGGAAAACTGCCTGTTTGAACAGGCTTATATAAAGGATAACGCAAAGTCTGTTAGCGACCTGCTGAAGGAGTTTAACTCCAAGCATGGAGCCCAGGCCAAAATAAAGCTGTTCAGGCGTTTTCATCTTGGCGACGAGAAAAAATAAAATTCATAAAAGGTCTTAAATATTTAAGACCTTTTTTTTTATATTACAAAAACAAATTTTTAGCAAAATGAACAACAATCTTAAATTTAAAAGGATACTGCTTAAACTCAGCGGTGAATCGCTGATGGGAAAACGTGGATTCGGCATTGATCCTGTCGTCCTTGAATTTTTTGCAGATGAAATACAGAAAACCCATGACGCCGGCGTTCAAATCGGAATAGTTATAGGCGGAGGCAATATATACAGGGGGCTGAATGCCGGGGATCAGGGCATCGACCGGGTTACCGGTGACCAGATGGGAATGCTTGCAACAGTTATTAATTCCCTGGCACTGCAGAACTCCATTGAAAAAAAAGGTATCTACACACGTCTTATGACCGCAATATATATGGAACAGATAGCTGAACCTTATATACGTAGAAGAGCAATCAGGCATCTTGAAAAAGGCAGAGTGCTTATTTTTGGCGCGGGCACCGGCTCCCCTTATTTCAGTACAGATACGGCGGCTTCATTAAGAGCGGTTGAGATTAATGCAGATGTAATTATTAAAGGTACAAGGGTGGAAGGTGTATTTGATTCCGATCCTGAAAAAAATCCTGATGCATTTAAATTCGACAATATCTCATATATTGATATCCTTAAGAAAAATCTTCGTATTATGGACCTTACTGCTGTAAGCCTTAGTCAGGAGAATAACCTTCCTATGGTGGTTTTTAATATGGATAAACCAGGCAACCTGTTGAAACTGGTGAAGGGTGAAAATATAGGGACTTTAATACAAAATTGAGTTTATTACCAAACAATCCGAGGTAATTATGGAAAATATTATTAAAGATGCGGGAGTAAGAATGGATAAATCACTCGAGGCACTAAGGAGTGAATTAGCTAAGGTAAGAAGCGGTAAAGCTACAACTGCTCTCCTGGACGGCATAAAAGTGGATTATTACGGAAATCCTGCTCCGCTAAACCAGGTCGGCAATCTTACCGTACTCGATCCCCATACACTGGCATTTACGCCATGGGATAAATCCATGGTACAGATTACAGATAAGGCCATACGGGAAGCTAATATCGGGCTTAATCCCGTTAGTGACGGAACAAATCTTAAGATCCCCATTCCCCTTCTGAACGAAGAAAGAAGAAGGGAGCTGGTTAAACTTGTTAAAAGATTCGGTGAAGAAACAAAAGTGGCAATAAGGAACGTAAGGCGAGATGCCAACGATCATCTTAAACGAGAACAAAAAGAAAAAATAATAACCGAAGACCAGTTAAAAGATGCTGAAACCAGAACCCAGAAATTAACAGACGACCATATTAAGCTGATAGATGAAATTCTGAAGCATAAAGAAAAAGAAATAATGGAAGTTTAGATTGTCCGGCGGGCCTGGTCCCGCCTTTTTTATTGAACCGGATAACACCAGTTGAATTAACAAGGTTCAGGTTCGGTGTGTCATCAACGCTTATTTCTAAAATTTTAACCCGGATTAATTACTTTCCTCATTTCCCTTTTCCATATAGTAGCAAAAATGCGCGGACTGCAGCCGGTGAAAACTCATGTGCTCAGTTTAACGGTCAGATCAGGCTTATTCAGGGATGCGGCACAAAATTCAGGATGCTAACACAGTATTCTGCCCGACAGGTTAAACAGCTTAAGCTCCGTTAATCTGCTTAAAAAGCCGGTGATGTAATTACGGATGATAAGTAACTGCAGACAGCTTATATTAGCTGTGAAAATGATAACCTCATAGAACCTCATATGTGTTTCATCTTCATCTCTGAATAGGAAAACCCGGATAATCCGGGTTTTCTTCTTTATGGACTCTTTATATAGCTAACCAGCTGATCAATAGTGAAATTTTGTTCCTCAATGAGTGCTTTTACTACATCACCAATAGAGATAATGCCAGCAAGTTTTTCACCATCCATAACGGGAAGATGGCGGACTTTCTTGCTTGTCATTACTGCCATGCACTCCTCAACACTGTTCTGGGGTTTTATAAAATAAACTTTTTCAGACATTATCTCCCTTACCCTGATATCCTTTGAAGATTTCCCCACCAGGATAACTTTCCTGGCATAATCTCTTTCGCTGAATATCCCTGATATTTTATCGCCTTCCTTGACAAGCAGGGCTCCAACATCTTTTTCGGACATTAGTTTTAGTGCATCGAAAACAGTAAGCTCGGGTGAAACGCTTTGTACATCGTGCCCTTTTTCCAGGAGAATATGTCTTATTAATTTCATACATTCCTCATTATAGATTTAAAGATATTATATACTGCATCTGAGCAAAGAATCCGAAATAACGGATATATTTTTTATAAAAAGTTAACCCGTATTCACCGCCAAATCCGACTCTGAATCCCGAATTTGAATTTCCTCTGAGATCTGCGCCGCCCAGCACAGAAATAATAAATCCGGCACCCCAGGAATTTGACCGGCTGAATATTCTTTCGTTCGCTATAAACAATCCAAGACCCTGTTCATAGTAAAGATTACCGGTTACATTAACAGCATAAATCCCTTTTACAGCGAATGCTTTAATAAACGGATAATAGGACCTGCCGGAAGCAGGTAGCAGACTGTTAAAATCTCCGGCGTAATATAACGACAACCTCGGAAATAAAACATCATATATTTTTCCGGTCCCGGCGGAAACCGATGAAGTAAAACCTGATATAAAGGGCGAATCGCTGCTTATAAAACCTGATCCCGCGGTTATACCAAACTCGGCAAAGTTCTGGGACAGGATGGCAGGCTGCAGCAGCAGGAAAATAAATCCGGTTAATTTTGCAATCCTCAATTAGATTACCATACTTCTTTTTTAAAGATATTTCAATAAATCTAAAAAATAAAGGGATGATTTAAATATTTTTTTTATGTTTACATAACTAAGTTGATAAAAAAGGTGTTAAATTAATAATACTATTATATATTTATATTTTTAGTCTAATACTTACAGAGGAAAAAATGAATAAAGTATCTAATATAGGGTTTCAGATAGAACTTGATGAAAATCGTGTCCCCGTTAAAATTAAATGGGAAGCCACTGATGCCGGATTTGAGGGCAAAAAGGAATGCAGCTCAATGATGATTGCTTTATGGGATACTTCCGAAAAAGTAACTTTCGGCCTGGATTTATGGACAAAAGATATGCTTGTCTACGATCTGAATAAACATTTTCATCAGATCTTTCTAAAGATGGCTGACACTTATTTGCGTGCTACGAAAAACTCAGAGATTTCCGATATGATAAATAACTTCAGCGCGGAATTTCTGGAGAAAATAAATGCAGAAGTCCAGAGCGAGGAAAAATTAAGCTAATCGCTGCCGGTTTCACTGGATTTAAAAACTCTGTAAAGGAAAAATAAGGCGGGAAATATTAAAAATGATCCTGCGATTAATGCCCACCCCAAATACTTAAGTGTAATCTCCGGCGCAGCACTGCTGAAAAGGCTCAGATCATCACCATCACCTATCACTACTACCACCGGGAAATAAACCTTGTAAAAAGCACCGATTATAAAAACAAGCTGCAAACCTGCCGAAATACGGGATATCCACTTCCGCTTCTTATCAATGGAGATCCATAAAAACGGGACAACAATTGTGGCCAGCAGCAGGAAAATAATGCTTACGGGATCGGACAGGAATCTTTCGGCAAATCCGACATTCTCGATATAGGATGCAGCAAAAACAAAAATCCCCAGGATAATAACAATAACATTAGTCAGCTTTGCTTTTTTTACAAACTCTTTCAGGGTTTCATCATCTAAAGATTCGCTTACAAGATAAACCGCTGCTATGAATGAAAATAATCCGCACAGGAACAATCCCACTGAAAAAGAGAATAAATTCAACCATGGGTATATAAAACCCTCATAAAAACCGGAGGGATTAAGCAGTATTTTATTACTGACCAGGGCCCCGATAATCATACCAAAAAATAAGGTTACTGCAACGCTTGACCATGAAAAAACATATGAGTAAATCTCCTGTGATCCATCCTTTACAGCATCATAATGCCTGAATGTAAAAGCTGTCCCCCTGAAAACCACTCCCAGGAGCAGCAGAATAAGAGGAATATAGAGGGCAACCGATATGGAAGTGTATATGTTCGGAAATCCGTTGAATAAGATCACAACAACTATTATCAGCCATATATGATTTGCTTCCCAGATGGGTGCGATCGCATCTGTAACAACACGCCTTATACGCTCCCTGGATTTGGGTAATGAAGTTAATTCAATTATTCCTGCACCAAAATCAGCACCGCCTAACAGGCAATAAAGATATACAGAAACCAGCAGGAAAAATATAACTATGTAAAGCATACCCTAACCTCCGAATTTAGTTCCATGCAGTACTTTTACCTGGCGCACCATCAGCCAAACAGCAACAACGGACAGAGAAATATATATAATCACAAACGACAGGAGATGAATTATCTGCCCCGGCATCGGAGTAACCGATTCACTGGTCCGTAATATATTGTAAATGATCCAGGGCTGCCTTCCTACTTCGGTAACAAACCACCCCGCTTCTACAGCAATAAAGCCAAGCGGGGTACATACAGCAACAAGCTTCAGAAATCCTTTACTGAACAGCTTGTCTTTATTTTTAATTCTGAGTATCCAGAACAGCATCCCCACCAATGCCAGAAGAGTACCGCAGGCAACCATAACCTGAAATGAAATGTGCGTTATCAGAACCGGGGGCCAGTTCTCCTGGGGAAAGTCGTTCAATCCTTTAACTTCCGAATTAAAATCCCCATGAGCAAGAAAACTCAGCAAGCCGGGAATCTTTATGCCGAAATCGGTTTTTTTGTTTTCTACATCAGGAATTCCGCCGATAGTCAGTCCAGCATTTTTTCCGGTATCAAACAAACCTTCCATAGCAGCCAGTTTAAGAGGCTGCCTTTTTGCTACATCCTTTGCGGAAAAATCACCGCTGAAAGGCTGCAGTATAGCTGCAACGCTTCCAATGGTTAACGCAATAACCATTGCTTTTTTATGAAGCTCAAAGTCTTTTTTCTTAAGAAGAAGAATTGCGTGCAGACCGGCAACACCGAAGGCAGTTGCTTCGAAGGCGGCTATGGTCATATGAAGAGTCTGGCTTATCCAGGCCGGATTGAACATTGCAGCAACAGGATCAATATTATATGCCTGGCCGTTTATCCAGGTAAATCCCGCAGGGGCATTCATCCAGGCATTTGCCGTTACCACAAATATTCCCGAAGCCACGCCGCTGATCCCGGTGACAAGACCTGTCCACCAATGCACCCACGGTTTCAATTTATTCCATCCGTAAAGAAAAAGTCCAATAGCAATTGCTTCAATAAAAAAAGCGGTGCCTTCCAGACTGAACGGCATCCCGATAATAGCACCGGCATGTTTCATAAATCCGGGCCATAATAAACCCAGCTCGAAAGAAAGTGCTGTTCCGGATACTGCTCCAATAGCAAAGAAAATCGCAACCCCCTTTGACCATGTCCTGGTAAGTTTCAGATATAATTCATTCTTTGTTTTAAGCCATAACCAGTGTGAGGAAACCATAAGGAAAGGCATTGTCATTCCGATACATGCAAATATTATATGGAATGCCAGTGAAAATCCCATTGTAAAACGTGCAGCAAGCAGATTATCCAAATTCAGTACCTCTTGAAAAACTTTGTGTCTATCTCTAATCTGTAAATTTATTCAGAAGCAGCGAAAATTCACGTGCAGTATTACGCCTGTCGAATTTTTTCACTTCACTCATTATGGCTGAGTATTTTTCCGGATTCTCAAGCACCTCTCCCCCGTCCTCATTATATCCGAACAGCTTCCCTGCGTTTGTAATATTTAAAATCTTCTCTATTTCGGAATTATCATGTCCGAATGCAATTACAGGATTGCCGGTTCTCAGATATTCAAATAATTTTCCGGGCATATGCCGTTTCTCGGTGGCACATACAAATAAAAAGTCTGCATTCATAATTTCAGATAGCATCTCAGTATAAGGAAGAAAACCCGGGTATTCAGTATGAGCATGCAATCCTGCACCGGAAATGGCGCTCTTAATAACAGGACTAACTGTGCCGATGAACTTCAGCTTCAGATTTCTCCCTTTTTCAATTTCCGTCTTAATCTTCTTCCAGAACAGGGGAACATTCTGATAGTCGAATATATTTCCGGCGTGAACAATAACTTCCTCATTTCTCCTCCCGCTTCCCTTCACAAGGCCACTAAAAATGTTATCGTTGTAGCCCCAGTAAAAAACCTCGCTTTTATTTTTAATACCGGGATATTTTTTCACGTAGTCCTCCCTCATTGATCCGGTAACGAAGACAACACCCCTGGCATTTTTCACCACAGAGCTTTCAAAATAATTATCGATAAAAAGGGTTAGCGGGTTTCTTTTGAAAGCTTTGTAATAAATAATATCCACCCAGGGATCTATGAAGACCGGAAAGTGCGGAAGTCCATATCTCCGGGATAATTTTCTGCCTATCAGGTGAGCAGTGTGAGGAGGACCGATGGAAATAACAGCATCAATTTTTTCTTTTTCAAGAAATTGCTTCCCTTTTTTAACCGCATAAAAATACCAGCCAGCCCGGGCATCGGGAATGAACAGGTTCATCCTTATCCATATTGAAATCCTGTGAGTTAATTTTTTATTGGATGTTGATACTGTCTCCGATGCAATGAGCTGCGCATCTTTTTTTCTGCCCGTAAATTTTTTGTACATGCCGAACGGTTCCCAGGTCCCGGTTCTGATTGTTTTTATTCCTGGATCAATCTGTCCGAGCATACTTTCATCAGGATGTGAGAATTTTTCATCTTCCACGGTAAGGATAACCGGTTCCCAACCGTTTTCAGGGAAATACCTGGCAAGATCAAGCGGGTAATGAAGTGAAGCCTTCCCAGATGGTGGCCAGTAGTATGTTATGATGAGAACTTTTTTCAATATGCTGTTTTTTTATCTGCAATTTACTAAGAAATGGGCTCAAAGTTCAAAATTGTCCCTGGGTTGACGCCGCTTTGAAGCTTGAACTTTGAACCTTATCTTAGTAAATGATTTATTTACCAGGAACAGATAAACAATTAAAATTCTTTCTGAATAGCTGCACCGCTGCAGATAAAAAGATTTTGATAGCCGGCGGCAGTACACATCAGATCGGGTTGAAATTAATTGAGGCCGGCGCTGCGTCTGTTGACATAATCTCTAATAACAGTTCCGACATAATGGATTTACGCCCGAAAACTATCGGGAAAAATATCAAAGTGAGGCTGATGGATTATAACAGGACAGATTTCAGCGACAATACATTTGATTATATCTATGCACAGGCCTCGCTTTCAGTTCATTCAAGAAATAAAATATTCAAGGAGATGTTGCGGATATTAAAACCGGAAGGCGCTACCTGCATCGGTGAGATTATCCGCGGTGAAGAAAATGTACCAAGGTACGTTGCGGACATCTGGAGCTCTTCCGGCATTTCGGCAATGACCCTGAACGGGCAGTCAGAATTTTATAAGAGTGCCGGCTTTTCAGTGGTTAAGGAAGAGGACCTGTCCTTTACGCTGAACGAATTTTATACCTCCGGGAAAAAAATGCTCGAGAGATTCAAAACAGAGGGAAGCGCTGAAGAGAAACAGTTTTATAAAAAAATGATAAGTAAAATAAGTCATGAGTCTAATGCATTCCTCAGCCTTGGCGGAAAGAGATTTATGAAATATTATGCATTTATTTTAAAGAGGACAAGTTGAAAAAAGGCGATATTGTAAAAGTAAAAATCGAGAGATATGCATTTGAAGGAAAAGGGATCGGAAGAATTAAAAGAGAACCAGCCGACACCGAAGCGAACTTTGTGTTATTTGTAATGAATTCCTTCCCGGGTGACCTTGTAAATGCAAAGATCCTGAAAATTAAAAAATCGTATGCCGAAGCAGTCGTTGCAGAGATAATTGAAAGCTCGGAATACAGGGAAAAAGCACGCTGCACGCATTTTAACGTATGCGGCGGATGCAAACAGCAGGATATCAGGTATGATATTCAGGCCGCTTATAAAGAGCAGCAGGTTAATGAAATATTTCAGAGAATGGGAGGACTTACCGGATACGATTCAGAAAAGATTATTCCTTCGGAACAAATATTCTTCTATCGCAATAAGATGGAATTCTCATTCAG
>DJMM01000019.1 GCA_002435365.1 Ignavibacteriales bacterium UBA6490 | reverse complement strand
TGTATGGTTTGTTCGCCAATTTACTTTTTCCTTTGTTTGTAAATTTTACTGGTATAAATTAAATAAATATAACTGATAAGTACTTGATAAATAACCGTAATTTGAAATAATTGTATATCCGGACACTCTTTGAATATCAGTATTTTCAAAAAACGAATAAAATATATTTATTACACGAGGATTGAACTATTTTAACGAAGCTGAGTAAAATCCGTTTTATGCTATTCCCTACCTGCCACCATCCTGTTTTCGATCATTCTGTTATTGAATTGCTGAATTATTGCCTTTTCCAACTGTTGTTCATATGTTAAATCAACTTTCCCAATCAGATTGTTCCTGAGTTCCGGGTCCTCTTTCCGGTTGTAAATGGCACTTAATTTATCATCGGTCATTAATAAGACATAATCTCCATATAAAAACTGATAGGATTCTTCAATATAGTTAATTATGAACCGCTTGGCAGAAGGATCAAAAAGATTGTTTCCAAATGCCAGATACGGATAAGGATAATTCAGATAGCTCAGTATTGTGGGCATTATATCAATCTGCTCTGCCAGGCTGCTGTCCACACCTTTCAGGCTGCCATCAGGCTTATAAAACAATATGGGAATAGCAAAGTGATTAACCGAAGTGTAATATTCTTTAATATCAGAATCGACTGCATGATCTGCTGTGATAACAAACAGAGTATTTTTAAACCAGGGCATCTTCTTTGCTGTTTCAAAAAATTTCCGAAGGGAATAATCGGTGTAGTGGATACATTTGTTCAGAGGAATTCTTCCTTCCGGAAATTTACCCCTGTACTTTTCCGGAACCTCGTAAGGATGATGGGACGAAACAGAGAAAAAGGTGGTCAGGAAAGGTTCTTTCATATTATTCATCTCATGGGCAAAAAACTGGAAATAAGGTTCATCCCATATTCCCCAGATACCATCAAAATCTGCTTCAGATCCATATTCATTTCTCCCGTAATATTTCTGAAATCCTGCAATTTTGGTAAATGCATCAAATCCCATTGAGCCGTTGGGTGCCCCGTGAAAAAAGGCTGTTTGATAACCCTGTACCGAAAGTAGCCCGGCAATACTGTTTATTTTATTTCCAGATCTTTCAGAAATAACATAAGGCAACACCAGTGCCGGTATACTGGCAGTTATCGACGGAATAGCATCAATTGATTTTCTTCCGTTGGCAAAAGCATCAGTGAATACAAGACTTTCGTGAATGAGAGAATCCAGAAATGGGGTGTAACTTTTATCGCGCGGATCCTCAAATTGCGGATTTAGAGAACCGACAAATGCACGGCTGAAACTTTCGAGAATGATAATCACAACATTGTCGTTACGCGACGGGCTGGCTGCATCGGGAATATAAACAGGTGTGTAGATATTTTCCAGCTCAGTTTCCGAATTGAAATACTCTTTATAAATGAAAGCTTTTTTCCCCCAGGTCCTCAGAATGCAAAATGGTGTGTTTTGCACCAATGCCATCTCTTCAGTAGCATTGACAAAGGCACCGGCATTATTCATGTTGATCGGTCGTGTGCTGTGACGCCAACCTCCCCGCATACCTATTATAGAGATTACTACAACAAGGAAAATAAACGGAATGCAGGATAAAGAATAGAGATACCGGTTCCTGATCCTGAAAGGTTTTGGCTTAATTAATGAATACAGGAACGAAAGTAAAAAAAGAAAGATGGCTCCGATAAACGGGATATACCAGAAATCGCGAAAGAACCGCATAATCAATTTGATATTGCTGGCATCAAAGGCATTAACATCGAACATACTGGCTGTTGTACGTTTCAGGATATAACGGTAATAAACTATATCGATCAGGTTGAAAGCCAAACCTATACCATTTATAATCATGAAAAGCCATTTAAGAAAATGCTGGTACCAGTATCTAAATTTAAACCGGAAAGGCACAAGAAAAAGAAGAATATAGATAGCATTCAAATACAGTAAGGCACTGGCATCGAACATCAATCCGCCTTTCATTATTGTCAGGAACGATACAAATGTAACTTTAGGGAACGCATGGGTATTAAACAAATAAAACAGGATACGACAAACAGAAAAGAATACCATCAGAATCATAAATCTGTATAAGAGAACCAGATATTCGTTTGCCTTATATTTTCCTGTGTCAAAACGGATTTTCAGCATCGTCTTATTCAGAAGTTAAGTTGCAAAAATAACTGCTTATTTTAATTATAAGTGAAATTTGGTGGTTTTGTGAATGGACCCCTTCAGCACACTTAAGCAATCTGTGACATTAAATTCAGGTATCGGGCTACTGCTGACAGGTAATAAAGTCACAATTTACACTATTTTTATGATCGGCTGCAACTCCGGGCTAACCAGACATACCAAATCTATTTTAGCAGGAGTCAGATATAAGTTATTAATATAAAATGACTATTTGATTTTATTATCGTATTGTACAGGATCGCTTGAAAATCAAATATTTTACATATTTTTTTCTGCCCTGATCAAACCCCTCCTGAAATAGGGAGCTTTCATCTTTTTATCATAGTAAAAAAGCATATATCCATCAGAAAATGATGTTTCGAAACCGTTCTGAGTCAGGAGGGCATTAAATTCCTTTTCATCATTTTGTTTATGATAAGTACAAATGGCAACCTTAATTGGTTTCTGTTCTGACAGGATTTTTTTGGAACCAGCTAATACCCGCGATTCTGCCCCTTCGACATCAATTTTAAGAAAGAGTGGATTCGATTCACCGTAAATAAAATTATCAAGTGTCGTACTTCTTGAGCTGGTAATATTATCCACAAATTTATTTACTATTGATACTTTATCTTTCCAGGGTTCAAATGTAGCCTTCAGAGGCTCAATCCACTCCCTGTCGGCTTCGAAAAGGATAAGTTTTGAAGCTTTTTCGACTATAGTTAAAGCAAAATTACCTTCGGCCACTCCGACATCAACAAG
>DJMM01000094.1 GCA_002435365.1 Ignavibacteriales bacterium UBA6490 | reverse complement strand
AGTTATGCAGCACCGCCTCTGATGAAGGTGTTGTTCAGTGTGCCAATTTTAATTCTCCCGGTCAGATAGTGATCTCCGGTTCAGTGAATGGCGTTCACAAGGCTATGGAGTTATGCAAAACAGGCGGAGCAAAGTTGGTGAAAGAATTGGTGGTAAGCGGTGCATTTCATTCACCATTGATGGAACCGGCAAAAGAGAGACTGATCAGGAAACTTGAGGTAACTCCGGTTTATGAAGCGCGATTTCCCGTTTATGCGAATGTTTCGGCAGAAGCTGAGATCAGCGTGAACGATATAATAAAAAACCTCACTGACCAGTTGATGAGTCCGGTCCGTTGGGAAGAGATAATTTTAAATATGATCCATGACGGAGTGGAAGAATTTTATGAATTAGGACCCGGAAAGGTTCTGCAGGGATTAGTAAAGAGAATTAATCCTGATATAAAGTGTTTTGGAATCGAAAAATATTCAGATTTAGAGAGATATCTTTGAAAGAGAAAATAGTAAAAGGTCTGAAAATAGACCCTAAAATATTTACTTTTAAGTTTACGTGTAACTGTACCGGTGAGTGCTGTCATTATGGTGTATATACAGATCTTAAAGAGAGCAAACATATCATTGAAATAAAAGATAAGATTATTCCTCTAATGGATGATACCCAGCCCAAGGACCCGGATTTATGGTTTGAGGAGCCTGAAGATGATGATTCCTTTGAATCAGGTGTTGCAGTTGGTACAGATACTTATAATAATAAATGTGTCTTTTTGGATAAAAGCGGATTATGCACGCTACAAAAACTTGCCGGTATTGAGGGAGTGGACAAGTGGAATTATAAACCATTATATTGTGTATTATATCCATTGACAGTTTTTGAAGATTCGTTGACAATAGATGATGACCATATGGATAGACTTAAAACCTGTAATAAAAATGGCGCAAATATATCAATATATGAAGCATGCAAGGATGAACTTCTTCATTTCTTCGGTGAGGACGGCCTGGCGGAAATTGAAGAATACAAAACAGAATACCTTACTAAACTGAGAAGCGGAGTTTTAAATGAGTCAAAGAAATAAGCGGGCGATAGTAACAGGCGGATCCAGGGGTATCGGCAGGGCGATAGTTAAGGAACTTGCTTCCAGGAGCTGCAGCGGTGTTCTTTTCTCAGACATAGCATTTATTAATAACAGCACCGAAGAATCTGCGGCTGAAATTATGAATGAGCTTAAAGATTTGACCGATGCTAAAATTTATGCATTCAAAGCTGATGTGACCTCCTTTTCTGATGCACAGGCAACAGTGGATGATGCGGTAAGCAAGCTAGGCGGGGTGGATATTCTTATTAATAATGCAGGAATTACCAGGGATAATCTGCTGCTTAGAATGACTGAAGAGGATTTTGATAAAGTATTAAATGTAAATTTAAAGAGCGTATTCAACTATACAAAGGCAGCAATCAGACCGATGATTGCTCAAAGATACGGACGAATTGTTAACATTGCTTCTGTGGTGGGATTAATAGGAAATCCCGGCCAGGCTAATTATGTTGCATCCAAGGCAGGGGTTATAGGTTTTACTAAAACAATGGCCCGTGAACTGGCGGGAAAAAATATAACTGTTAATGCAGTAGCACCGGGATTTATCGAAACAGAAATGACGGCCAAGCTGAATGAAAAGCAGCGTGAACAGCTGCTGCTTAATGTCCCGCTTAAGAGAATGGGAAAACCTGAAGATGTGGCAAGGGTTATTAATTTCCTCTGCAGTGAGGATGCTGATTATATTACAGGTCAGGTTATAGCCATCGATGGCGGAATGACAATGTAAATTAATTTAGAAAAGTTTGAAATATTTAATTAAATTACCATATCAATAAATCAAAGGAGATCAAAATGGACGTTGAGGCTAAAGTAAAAGAGATTATCGTAGATAAACTTGGAGTTGAAGAATCTCAGATTACTCCCGAAGCTTCATTCACGAATGACTTGGGTGCTGACTCGCTCGATATAGTAGAGCTTGTCATGGGTTTTGAAAGTGCATTCCAGGTTTCAATACCTGATGAGGACGCAGAAAAAATAGGAACAGTTGGCGACGCTGTTGCCTATCTAAAATCCAAATTAGGTTAATAAACATTCAAGTCGAGGAAAATCTTTTTCTCGACTTCCGCTTTTCCAGCTAATATAAATCTCAGGAGTCTTTTTTATGAAAAAACGGAGAGTGGTTGTTACCGGCATGGGAGCAATTACCCCTATAGGTATCGGTATTGAAGAATACTGGAATGGCCTTAAAGAAGGTAAAAATGGTGTTGGTTTAATAACCAAATTCGATACCTCTCGTTTCGATACCAAGTTTGCTGCTGAAGTAAAGGGTTTCGATAAGGAAAATTATCTTGACAAAAAAACGCTCAGAAGGATGGATCCCTTTACACAGTATGCAGTAATAACTTCTGAGATGGCATTAAAAGACTCAGGAATTGATCTCGATAAGATAGATCGGGAAAGATTCGGAGTGATTTATGGAAGCGGCATCGGAGGTATGGATACCTTACAAAATCAGCACTGGGTCTATTTTGAATCTAAAGACCCGGGAAAGATTAGTCCCTTTTTTGTTCCAATGATGATATCAGATATTGCTGCCGGACAGATCTCTATTCGTTTTGGTCTTAAAGGACCCAATTACGCAACCACATCGGCTTGTGCAACTTCTTCTCATGCAATTGCGGATGCATTTATTCTTGTTCAGCGGGGAAGTGCAGACCTGATGATATGCGGAGGGTCAGAAGCTGCGATTACAGAGATGGCTATCGGCGGTTTCAATGCAATGAAGGCTTTATCTACCTGGAACGACAGATACTCCGAAGCTTCACGCCCTTTTGATAAAGACCGTAATGGTTTTGTGATGGGAGAAGGTGCCGGAGCATTGATTCTTGAAGAATATGAACACGCGGTAAAAAGAGGAACCAAAATTTATGCAGAGATCTCCGGGATCGGACTGACCGGAGATGCCCATCATATTACTGCACCGGCACCGGGTGGTGAAGGAGCAGTCAGATCTATGAAGGAATCTCTCAGAGACGGGGAAGTAGATCCTGCTGAAGTAAACTACATCAATGCTCATGGAACTTCAACCCAGCATAATGATATTAATGAAACCATGGCAATAAAAACCTTATTTGGTGATCACGCATATGATCTGGTGGTCAGTTCTGTAAAATCGATGACCGGACATCTGCTCGGTGCCGCTGGCGGAATTGAAGCTATTGCTACTATTCTTTCAATTAAAAATAACCTGGTTCCGCCAACGATAAATCTTACTGATCCGGATCCCGAATGCGATTTAAATTATAGTCCCAATAAGGCAACACCTTTGGAAATCAATTATGCTATTAGCAATACCTTTGGATTCGGCGGACATAACGCCTCGATACTGTTTAAAAAATTTAAGGAATAGAGGTTGATCTTATCCTGGATTCTTAAATTACTTAAGGCCAGACAGGCTCAAAAAAGTAAAAAGTATATCTCCAAACTTTTTACAAATAAAAAGTTTGCAGAACTTGAGTCCCTTATAGGATTCAGTATTAAGAATCGGGATTATTTCATACAGGCGTTAATGCATCGTTCATTTCTTGAGCAACATTCTGAGTATGATTTCTCAAACGAAAGACTTGAATTCCTCGGTGATGCAGTGCTTAATCTTGTGGTAGCTGAGAATCTTTATCAGAATTATCCGCAGAAGGATGAGGGATTTCTTACAAAGGTAAGAGCAAAACTGGTTAACAAGCACGCACTGGCTGAGGCAGCTGATAGAATTAATCTCACCAATTATCTACTCATAAGCAAAAATCTGCTGAATTCATTTGAAGCGAGTTCAAGAACTGTTCTAAGTGATGCGCTGGAAGCCCTGATCGGTGCAGTATATATGGACAATGGTTTGGTGTCAGCCCAGGATTTCATTGAGAAAATCCTGATAGAACCAAATGCAAGAGAGGAGCTTTATCTCATCGATGAAAATTACAAAAGCCAGCTGCTTGAATATACCCAGGCCAAAAAGTATGAAAATCCGGTTTACTCAATAGTTAAGGAAGAGGGACCTCAGCACAACCGCATCTTTACGGTGAATGTAACCATCGGTAATATGGAATATGGCTCCGGTACCGGAAAGAATAAGAAAACTGCCGAACAGAATGCTGCCCGAATTGCACTGCAGTCACTGCTTAAGGAAAATTCAAACTTCTCTAAGTAAAATATCGCTCTCCACTAACCTTCTCAACTAAATTGCTTCTTGTGAGTAAATTAACTTGATAAATGAAGCAAAAGTGTTAAAATTAAACTTATATTTTTAAGGTTTTTATGCCCAGAGAATTTCTCGAATTGAATGACGTTACAGTCAGGTTTGCAGGGGATAGCGGGGATGGTATGCAGATTACCGGAAGCCAGTTTACAAATACCACTGCAATTGTTGGAAATGACCTTAGTACACTGCCCGATTTTCCTGCTGAAATAAGGGCACCCGCTGGAACAACTTACGGAGTAAGCGGATTTCAGCTTCATTTTTCAAGTAGTGATATCCAGACACCAGGCGATTCGCCTGATGTGCTTGTCGCAATGAATCCTGCAGCACTTAAAGTTAATATTAAAGATGTTGCACAGGATGCAGTTTTAATAGTCAATTCAAATGCTTTCGACAGCAAGAACCTGAAACTTGCCGGGTACGACTCCAACCCTTTGGAAGACGGAACACTTGCCGGTTATAATGTCGTACAGGTACCATTGACAAAACTGACATCGACTGCTTTGGAAAACAGCGGTTTGTCTGCAAAAGAGATTGCCAGATGTAAAAACTTTTTTGCGCTCGGAATGATGTACTGGCTTTACAGCAGACCCCTGGAACCAACCCTTGAATGGATAAAGATTAAGTTTAAAGATTCTCCGCTTATAAGTTCAGCTAATGAGACGGCACTTAAATCGGGATACTATTTTGGAGAGAATACAGAACTCTTCNNTGTTTCTGGGAAGTTATCCTATAACTCCCGCATCGGACATTCTGCACGAACTCAGCAAATATAAAAATTTTGGGGTGCGTACTTTCCAGGCCGAAGATGAAATAGCTGCGGTAACATCTGCAATAGGAGCTTCTTTTTCAGGTGCCCTGGCTATTACCACAACCAGCGGTCCCGGATTGGCATTAAAGACAGAGGCAGTCGGTCTTGCAGTGATGACCGAACTTCCATTAGTTGTTGTTAATGTGCAAAGAGGCGGACCAAGTACCGGACTTCCGACAAAAACTGAACAGGCCGATCTCTTTCAGGCGGTGTATGGGAGAAACGGGGAAGCCCCTGTTTTCGTTGTTGCACCTTCGTCCCCTGCAGATTGTTTTATGATGGCAATTGAAGCGGCAAAGCTGGCAATCAAATATATGGCTCCTGTCATTTATCTTTCTGACGGTTATATCGCGAACGGCTCTGAACCCTGGAAAATACTGAACCCTGAAGAAATACCGGATATTCAAGTCAGTTTCAGAACCGAGAAGGAAGGTTTCTTTCCTTATCAGAGAGATAAAAATCTTTCGCGTCCATGGGTTATTCCGGGAACTCCCGGAATGGAGCATCGCATCGGAGGTCTGGAAAAAGAAAATATCACGGGAAATGTCAGTTATGATCCTGCTAATCATGAATTAATGGTCAGGTTAAGAGCTCAAAAAATTAAAAACGCCGAAGATGAAATCCCTCTCCTTGAAGTAAACGGTGATGAAGATGCAGATCTTCTTGTAGCCGGGTGGGGAAGTACCTATGGGGCAATAACAGAGGCCATCAGCAGGGTAAGGAAGAAGGGAAAAAAGGTGGCACACATTCACTTCAGGTTTATAAATCCGCTTCCTAAAAACACAGAAGAAATTTTGAGAAGATATAAAACTATTCTTTGTCCGGAGCTTAACCTTGGTCAGCTTGCAAAATATCTGAAGAGCGAATATTCAGTGGAAATAAAGTCGTTAAATAAAATTCAGGGACTTCCATTTAAATCATCTGAAATTGAACACGAAATTGATCAGATTACAGGAGGCAGCATTGGCGGAAAATAAAACAGCAGATTCACCGGTTTATTCTGCAAAGGACTTTGCATCCGATCAGGATGTGAGATGGTGCCCAGGCTGCGGAGATTATTCTATACTTGCGCAGATGCAGAGGACTGCCCCTGATCTGGGAATTAAGAAAGAAAATTTTGTGTGGGTATCCGGGATCGGATGTTCATCAAGATTCCCTTATTATATGAATACCTACGGCTTCCATGGAATACACGGCAGGGCTCCCTCAATTGCTTCCGGTATAAAAATAAATCGCCCTGATCTGTCTGTCTGGGTTGCCACCGGTGACGGTGACCTGATGAGCATAGGCGGAAATCATTTTATTCATGTGCTTAGAAGAAATATCGATATAAAAATCCTGCTTTTTAACAACAGAATATACGGACTTACTAAAGGCCAGTATTCCCCGACTTCCGAAAAAGGAAAAAAGACAAAAAGTTCACCGTTCGGAAGCATCGATTATCCTTTTAATCCCTTACAGCTGGCAATAGGTGCCGGCGGAACCTTTATTGCAAGAAGCATGGACCGGGATCCAAAACATCTTCAGCAGATGATGCTGAGAGCTGCAAAGCATAAGGGGACTGCTTTCATTGAAATATTCCAGAACTGCAATATATTCAACGACGGCACATTTGAACTGTTTACCGAGAAAACATCCAGACCGGATAACGTTATTTATCTAGAGCATCATAAGCCTCTGATATTTGGACAGGGACAGAACAAAGGAATATTAGTGGACGGATTTACTCCTAAAATTGTCGATCTCCAGAACGGCTATTCTGTAAATGATTTATGGGTGCACGACGAATTCGATCAAGATCCGGTTAGAGCAATGATACTGGCAAGGTTTGATGAACTGCCGGGATTTCCGGTGCCGGTTGGAATTCTGAGACAGGAAACAAAATCGGCATATGATGAGGATCTTCACCAGCAGATTAGTAACATTAAGAAAAATAAAGGTGAAGGTAATCTGAAAGATCTCCTTTTTTCCGGTAACCGCTGGGAGATTAAATAAATTGTGGTCTGTTCATTTTTTCATATCTTTATAATTCAATTTTAATTTAGTTGCTTTGTTCCGGATAATACCAGATGATCGATTTCATTCTTCTTGAAAAAATAATACGCGATAACAAATCATTTATTCTTACTACTCATGTAAATCCTGATGCAGATGCGATAGGTTCTGAGGTTGCTCTTTACTTTTTGCTTAAGGAGCTGGGCAAGGAAGTTTATATAATCAACCACAGCCAGACACCTTATAACCTTCTTTTTCTTGATCCTGATGAACGCATTGAAAAATATAATCCTGCAGTTCATAAAGATCTTTTTGATAAAGCAGATGTGCTTGTTGCCATGGATTTTAACCGGTCCGACAGGATGGTAAGTATTACAAAAGCTTTCAACTCTTCAGGTAAAATGAAGATATGCATAGATCATCACCAGGATCCGGAGAATTTTGCAGACCATTATTTTCTGGATACCGAATACAGCGCAACCGGTCACATACTGTTTGACTTTATTAAGAAAACCGGGATTATAAAACTGACATACCAGATTGCCTATCCTCTCTATGCTGCAATTATGACAGATACCGGTTCTTTCAGGTTTGAACGGACAACCCCTGAAATTCACCGGACTGCAGCAGAACTGATCGAGCTTAATGTTGATCCTTCCGAAGTATTCGATAAAATTTATGACCAGAGTCTGTTCAGCAAGATAAAACTGCTCGGCAAAGCACTTGATTCTCTTACTCTGTATGGAGAGAAAAAACAGATCGCCTACATGGTACTCACAAAACAACTGTTCGATGAAACCGGAGCACTTGAATCAGATACCGATGGCTTTGTTAATTTTTCACTGTCTGTGGAGTGTGTGAAAATAGGTCTGATGTTCATCGAATTAAAACAAGGCTTTAAAATCAGCTTCAGATCAAAAGGCACCATCCCTGTACATAAACTTGCATCGGAATTTGGCGGGGGAGGTCATATAAATGCGGCAGGGGCGAGAATTCACGACGGAAAAATGTCTGATTTTATCGGAACTGTTCTTAATAAAACCGAAGAATATCTTCATCTTTGAGGAGACCTATGCTGAATATCAAAATTGAATCCGGCGGTAAAAAAATCCTTTATAAACCATTCTCAATTGCCCTGAAGTACCTGGTGGACAGTAAAAAAATCAAAGGAGACTTCCTAAACCTGGAGACAGTGTTCAATATGAAATTTTCTGAACTCCAGAAGAAAAATATTCTGTCTGATAAAATCACCAGGGTCCAGACTGTGAATCCTTCCGGAAAACCCGACGAACTTGTTGTTTTTAAGGTAAAAATCGATGAGAATTTTACAACCGATTATTTCAGGAACCAGCTTGCCGAATTTATAGCAGGAATTGATGACCAGGAAGTTAAATCACTCCATCTGTTTATTCCGGATTATGAAATATTTAAAGATAAATTTGATTCCATTGAATACTATTATCAGACTTTTATCGAAGGCCTTTATTACGGAAGCTATTCCTTCAACTCATATAAGAAAGATCCGGGAGCGACCCGGGTTCTGAAAGTGTATCTTTATTCCGGTAACGGGAAGAAACTCAATTCCGCAATTACGACCGGCAGCATTCTTATGGATGCGGTTTTTTTTGCACGCGATCTTCAGAATGAGCCTTCAAACAACCTGACCCCAAGATTATTTTCGAACCGGTTAAAAGAAAAACTTTCTTCAGGTTCTGTAACTGTA
>DJMM01000029.1 GCA_002435365.1 Ignavibacteriales bacterium UBA6490 | reverse complement strand
TGACCTGCCCCCCAAAAAGAGATCCAATTGTTAAATTAGGATCAAAGGAGAAAAAGACATGAGTAAAAAGCGATATACAGCAGAACAGATCATCAGCAAGCTTCGGGAGGCAGAGGTACTTCAGTCCAGCGGCCAAAGCATCACAGAGATATGCCGTCAGCTTGGGATAAAGGACCAGACTTACTATAAGTGGAGAAAAGAGTATGGGGGAATGAGAGTGGACCAGGCCAGGAGACTAAAAGAAGTTGAACAGGAAAACACCAGACTAAGAAAACTGGTATCAGACTTGTCATTGGATAATGCCATACTAAAGGAGACGGTCCGGGGAAATTACTGAGCCCGGTAAAGAAGCGCCGGGCAGTAGAGTCAGTTATGGAAAATTTGAATGTTTCGGAACGTAGAGCCTGTAAAGTATTAGAACAGCCGAGATCGACTCAGAGAAGGAAAGAGAAAGTAAAACCGGATGAAGATTTACTTAGAGAAGCGATTGTAAAGTTAGCATGTGAGTATGGTAGATATGGATATCGCAGAATTACAGCTCTGCTCAACAGTGACAGTTGGAGAGTAAATCATAAAAGAGTAGAACGTATTTGGCGCGAAGAAGGGCTAAAGGTACCGAAAAGACAGCCTAAGAGAAGAAGGTTATGGTTAAATGACGGATCGGTATTGAGACTTAAGCCATTATACAGAAACCATGTATGGAGTTATGGTTTTGTTCACGAAAGAACCAGCGATGGAAGAGCAATGAGAATCCTGAACATAATAGACGAATATACAAGAGAATGCCTGGCTATTCACATTGAGAGAAAGATAGAATCTCCTGATGTGCTATATAAACTTTCGGAGTTATTTATTGAGCATGGAATACCGGAGAATATTCGATCGGATAATGGTTCAGAGTTTACAGCAGACTCAATAAGGAGGTGGCTTTTCAGGCTGGGAATAAACACGGCATTTATTGAACCTGGCAGTCCTTGGGAGAATGGGTATATCGAATCCTTTAATGGTAAATTCCGGGATGAGCTATTGAACGGAGAAATATTCGATACTATATTGGAGGCAAAGGTAATAACGGAACAATGGAGGCAGCATTATAATAAAAAAAGACCACATAGTTCGTTAAATTTTCGACCTCCGGTACCGGAGGTAATTATACCACATCAGTATGCCAGAGCTTGATTGTGGATACTAACTTAAATACTGGTACAACTTATTGGGGCAGGAGAATTTACGGCCAGTCAGAAGATGACACTGATAAAATAAATGGAATAATATTCGATAGCAGGAGAGATATCCATCTTTCCTGCTTTTTATTTTTTAACCAGTTCAACTCTCCGGTTTTTAGCCTTTCCCTCCCCGGTATTGTTTGAAGCAACAGGAGCTAAAGGTCCTATGCCTTTCCCGGCAAGCCTGCCATCCTTAATCCCATACTTCGAAGTAAGTATTTTCACTACTGCCCGGGCTCTTGCTTCAGACAACTTTTAGTTGTAATCCAGCTTCCCGGTGTATCCTGTCCCTGCGTAACATGAGTAAGCGTGAAAACTAAGCAGTAATATTTTTACTCTGCCGGAACAGAGAACAGCTTAATTATTAAATAAAGAATAATATCTTTTAAAGTCAATTATTGATTGTGAATCAGTAAGTGTTTTTGCCTGATGAATTGCATAACATTGGAAGCAGGGCGCTGGTTTATAAGTTCATTAGCCATGAATTTCATGTAAGGATCAATATGGTTAAAAAATTTCCTGTACCCTGCACAAAGATAATTTAACCCGCTTTCACCTTCCGGTGTTTGATTAAATCGGTGTTTTGGGCATTCCCCGTTGCAGGCAATCCTGACATTGCAATTAAGACAATAAGCAGGAAGTTTGTGTTTCTTGCTGCTCCCGAATTCCAGCTGCTGTTCGGAATAAACCATGGATTCCAGAGGCTGCTCAATAATATTGCCGAGTTTATTCTCCGGGTACACATAATGATCACAGGAATAAACATCACCGTTATGTTCAATGACCAGTGCTTTGCCGCAGGTTTCATTAAAAACGCATAGACTCTGCTGATAGCCCAGCCAGCTTTCCAGGGCCACATCAAAGGTCTGTACAAAATACCTGCCCACATCTTTAGTAACCCACTCATTAAAAATTTCGCAAAGAAAATTTCCATACTGCAATGGTTCTACCGACCATTCCGAAACTTCGGAATTACCTTTATAATCGGGAGGGATCAATTTTAATTTTTCGCTTTGGGCAGCTCTTTCGACTACGGGAATAAACTGCATATAGCCGCTTCCGGCTTCTTTCAGGAAATTGTATACTTTTAGCGGGTGCTGCGAATTTTTCCTGTTCACTGCGGTAAGTGTATTGAACTCGACATCATGTTTTTTCAGAAGACGTAATCCCTTCATTACCCTGTCGAATGAAGGCTGCCCGCCCTTATAAACCCTGTAGATATTGTGCAGTTCTTCCGGTCCGTCTATCGAGATGCCTACCAGGAAATTGTTCTCCCTGAAAAAACTGCACCATTCATCATTCAGCAGAATCCCGTTTGTCTGAAAACCGTTTTCAATGAGTTTGCCGCCTGCATATTTTTTCTGAAGTTCGACTACTTTCCTGTAATAATCTACTCCCAGCAGAGCCGGTTCACCTCCCTGCCACGCAAAGCTGATTATGCTGCTATTCTGGCCATGGATTTTCTGTTTAATAAAAGAGTCGAGAGTATCAACAGACATAAAGAAATCATGGTTCTCTCCGTACAAATTTTCTTTCTCCAGGTAAAAGCAGTAGCTGCAGCTCAGATTGCATTTGGGTCCGGCCGGTTTTGCCATTACCTGGAAGTATTTTAATATGTTATCGGGAGGCCTGCTCATATTGATTTTAACAGCAAATATAATTTATAAAATGCTTTAAGTTTTAAATAATCCTGAATGATTTTTATAATTTGTAAGATAATAAAAACACTTATAATGTCTGAATGGGCCTGTTTAATTTTTTTTAAGCATGCAGATAGAACATTCAGACAATCTGCGGCAGTGCTTTTATTCTTCCCAATTCTCAAAGCATAATATATATTATATTTATACCCGTATTCAGTAAATTCTTCATTATAATATGTTAGTTCCGTTTTCCCGGTCCATCCGGGGCGGCATGTCTAAGGTAATAAAGTAATCCGGGTTACTGAAATTTATACTGATGGACAGTGTGCAATTGACTTTAATCTTAATTAATCAATAAATTCAACAGCTGGAATATTTCCAGCTTAATAGTTGAGCAAAAATCTCTATACAATTTAGCTCCGCAAAACTTAATTTTTATTTCTGATGCAAAATAGCCCGGAACTATCTCCCGAAAACAAATACCAGCTATTAAGGGATATTTCCCTGAAAATAAAAGATACGCTGGACCTGAACGTTATTCTCAAATTGCTGCTGGATCTTTTAAAGACAGTATTAGATTACGATGCTGCCGGTATTTTTGTTCTCAGCAAGAGTATCGAGCATTATGATTACAGTATACCCGGACAAAAAATTGCGGGAATCGCAAAATACGGTTTCGATGAACACCCTGTTGAAACAGATGGTATGCTGTGGGAGGGTAAGGGAATAGTCGGGTATGTTATTAATTCAAAAGAAAGCATAATAGTAAATGATGTAAGGAAAAACAGCCATTATATTGTGGGCAGGGAAAAAACTCTTTCGGAAATAGCAGTACCGATAATTAAGGATGACAAAGCGATAGGGGCATTGGATGTTGAAAGTGACAGACTTGCTGCTTTCGACAATCATCACCTTGAGATCCTTCAATTCTTTGCCGATGCTGCAGCCATATCCCTGGAGAAGGCAATGCTTCATAGACAAATTCTAGAAAAGAAAAAGCTGGAAGAGCAGATGCGGACAGCCAGAGATGTGCAGTCGGGTCTGCTGCCTGCCAATTCTCCCAGTATTGAAGGATATGATCTCTCGGGCATTTGTATCCCCACGTATGAAATAGGCGGCGATTACTTTGATTATATTACGCTCGATAAAAACAACCTTGCAATTGTAATTGCAGATGTTTCCGGGGACGGTATTCCTGCAGCTTTAATAATGGCTGCATTCAGGGCGATGCTGAAAAGCCAGTTAAAATCAGTCCAGGAACCTTCCAAGGTTATGCACTTATTGAATCAGCAGATTCCTGAGGTCAGCAGAAAGAGGGATTTTATTTCTGCTTTTTACGGCAAATTGAATTTTAAAGAACACAGATTCACATTTTCGAACAGCGGGCATAATCCGCCGATAATTCTGAAGCCGGACGGCAGCTTGATTCTGCTCGAGCAGGGCGGACCGGCCCTGAATATTCTGAAGGATGCAGTATATAATTCCTCCTCCGTCAGTTTAGATCCCGGCGATCAAATCATTTTTTATACAGATGGTGTTACCGAGATATTCAGGGACGATTCAAAAGAGTTCGGTTTTGAAAGACTGAAGCGCGTCCTGCTGAGCTGTAAAGACGCCAGTGCAGAAGAGATGATTAATCGTGTTATTGAATCCACAAAAAGTTTTACCGGCACAAGTCTTTACCGCGACGATTTCACAATGATCATATTAAAAAGGAAGTAACCACCTGCCCCGGACAGCATAAATTACGGATGTTTTAGCTCTTCAGCAGAACTAAGTGCAGTGAAACAGCCGGAATAAAATTGCCGTGTCTTTATGATTTATGCATCCTGCTTAATTTTTTCTGTCTGATGAACGGCGTTTTTATTTCTGACAGCAATATTTTTAAGTAAGGTGCCGGGCTCCCGGTAACGCCCCCAAAAAGGCAAATGAGTCATTGTTGTGTGGGTAAATATCCAGTTAACAGCAGGTATCCTGATCAGGGCATTAAAAATAAAGTAAGAAATAAAAATTGCAGGATAATAGTACAGCAAGTTTATGATATTGCCGAACCAGCCTTCACTCTGCATTTGCACACCCGGTACGTACCGGCTTAGCCAGGAAAAAAGATATGCAGAGGCGGGCACCCCTGCTATAAAATATAAAACTACTCCCCAGGAATGCCCTGCTTCAACTGCATTGCGGGGACAGAATGCAGAGCATCTCATACAGCTCTCACAATTATATTTCCAAAAAGGTTTTGGATCTGTTTTCCCCTGCATTGTAATTGCTCTAAGGGTGCAGTAATCTGCGCATACACCGCACCCGTCGCAGTTCCTGTTTGCGAAAAACAGTTTCGCCAGAAAGAATCGTCCGATAAACAGGTAGCCTATAGATATTAATGAAAGAAGAATTCCCCAGAACATTTCGCAAAGATTATTTACGGTAAACCACACTTTCTTATTCAAAAGAATTTTGTCCATAAAGCGGTCGGTCTTAATCCTGGCACGATCAATAATCGCTTCCTGGCTAATCCTGCTTTGTATAGGATGTAATGAGTACCAGTTTGAGGGCATATCCACGCTCATAACGCCGCGCACATTATATCCTTTAAGCAGCATTATCAGCGCAACTATAAATGCTGCACTTCCGCTTATACCTGGAATAAAGGCTGGTCCGATTTTCAATCCTGCCCTGGTTGCAGCACAGAAGGCATGTAAAGATTTACCATATGGCAGCCTGCAGGCAAATTTCAATATATGCCATGGAGCCGTGAATCCATGCGTAGGAAAAACAATTCCGGTTATGCTGTCAGTAGCTGTTTTCAGGGCTGTGGTATTACTGCTTTTCTCAATCATGAAAATCCGGGTGGTTAAACCATTTCCTTCCGCGGTTTTCCTCATATAATCGGCGATGCGGTAGGAATTTCCGGTACCGCTCCAAAAATGAATATCCAGATTTTTATAATGAATATTTTTTATACTCAAGCAGGATCCTTCCATTCAGGTCCGGTTACGGAGCGTTAAGAATCTTATGGAAAAAGTAATCATAAAATCTGATTATATCTGAATTTTATAATTTCAAATATTATTAACCTGATGATGATAAGCAACTGAACTTTTGTCTGTTTTATTCTTAAAGTTCATAATAACATCCTGCATTTCTAAGTTTGTTTTTATATGGTAAAATGACCGGATTTGAAATTAAAAAGGAAGTATGGAACGGCACAGTCTCACAAATAAATTGTTTGATTGACATTACTCTGCCAACCTCATATATTTAATTAAGATATTTGATCTTACTGGCTTAAAATTTAAAATTTTTCGTCCCAAGGATACAATGCTATGAAATCATCTCATTATTTCTCGTCTAAGCTTCTGGCAATAATATTTTTTTTCACTTTCGCAGAGGGAATTACATCAGCTACCCGTTACAAGGACATAATCTTTCCCTCAGTTACGATAACAAAGGATATTCAGTTCGGCAGCAANNCACGGCGGCAGTCTGATCAGCAGCAACAGAGGAGAAATGGGCGGATTCTGCAATGAGTTTGCAAAACGCGGCTATGCAGCTGCTACAATAGAATACAGACTTGGCATTGAATCACCAAAAGGAGTTAAAACTATCCTGGAAGCCCTGCTGCGGGGTGTTCAGGATACCAAAGCAGCTGTCCGGTTTCTCCGTTCAAAAGCAGCTGAATATGGAATAGATACCTCGCGTATTTACCTGATGGGATCATCAGCAGGATCGATGATTGCACTGCATTATGCCTACTGGGATCAGGATGAAATACCTTCTGATATCAACCAGGCAAAATGGGGAGATATTGAAGGTACCAGCGGAAATCCGGGATTTCCGACTGCCGTTAAGGGGATAGTAAATTATTGCGGAGCAATATTAGATCTTTCATGGATTGATGCAGGCGAACCGCCTGTTGCTAATTTTCATGGTCTGCTGGATCCGGTGGTACCTCCGGATGACGGAATATCCACCGATTTTGGAATAAGGCTGCGCGGCGGCGTGGCAGTATCAAGAGCTGCTACAGAGCTTGGAATTTACAACCAGGGAGCTTTCTTTCCGCAGATGGCACATGGCGGAAATGAAGACAGTCTACGTCTGTTCAGTACAAATTTCGTTTATTCATTAATTGTACTTTCATCTTCTGTTCCGCAGGATTTCAATTCCATGTCACTATCTGCTAAATCGTTGAAAATTTTCCGCTATGATAATTATACCTTTACGGCGTCTGCAATAGATAAATACGGAAACCGGATTATACTGCCTTCATCGATGATAGAGTATTCTTGCGACAGCAGGATAGGATCTGTTACACCTACGGGTATATTCACTCCGGGAGATCTCCCGGACAGCGGATATGTTTATGCAAAGCTTAATAATACAACAGAATCATGCTTCATTAAAACATATGACTTAAAATTTTTCGAAATCAGACCAAACTTTGTCGTAACTGATACCTCCAGACCAATTCAATTAAAAATCGATACATACGATGCCGATTCTTTAAAGCATGACCTCGCTATTACCAGGTTCCAATTAACTTCTACCGTCCCATCGGTCGGTACGATAGATTCAAACGGTGTATTTTCAGGCAATAGAAGCGGTACCACGAAAATAATCGCTGTCTGCAGCGGTTACCGGGATACCTGCATCATCAGGGTTGAGAACGCAAGCGGCATGGTATTATTCGATGGACTTGAGAGCCTGAACGGATGGACATTTACCGGAAACAACCTTGACTCACTTGCAGTTTCACTTACTCCGGATGAAAAGTCGGAAGGCAGTACGTCGTTTAAAATATATTACAAGTTCACCTATAGTTCGCAAAATCCTTCCTACTGGATTTATCTCAACAAAGATATTCTTGTATACGGAATACCCGACTCTATTTATCTGGATATAAAATCGGACGGACGCAAGCATAAATTATTTTACCGCTTTACCGATGCCAACCAGGGATCCTACAGGGCATCAGGTAAAAGATATCTGGACGACAGTTTGTCATTTGCACTTATTCATGCACCGATGACCGGATTGGCGAGAATATCAGGCAATTCCGATTTAAATTATCCCTTAACCCATAACAGAATTGAGATACAGCTAGCCGGAACTAATGTTCAGGGACAGTCCACTTCCGGAACTATCTATGTTGACAACCTGAGATTCAAATATCCCGGTGAGGGTTCAGGAATTGATTTCCCGCCAAGCATTTTCAGCCTTGAGCAGAATTATCCCAACCCTTTCAATCCTGGTACGGTTATCGGTTTCAATCTGCTGGAAGACGGAAATGTAAATCTTAAAATCTACGATATTCTGGGACGCGAAGTTACCACCCTGATAGACCGCAATATGGATGCAGGGTATCACACTGTACAGTTTAACGGTTCAAAACTGCCCAGCGGAATCTATTTATACAGGCTGCAGGCTAACCAGAATTCGTCTGTTAAAAAAATGATGCTGCTGAAATAAAATCAAAGCAGTCTATATTTGATTTTTTTTAGAAGACCAGAACTTTCTTGACTTTATCCTGATAATTTTAATGATCGGACAAAGGATTCAAGCAATTCTGAAACGGTATTCAATGATTTTACAATCCCATATTGCCTTATCCCGTTCAATCAGCAAATGAAATGTAAACTTTAATGCCGTCTGTTACTTTTTCAATTCATTCAGTACCACATTGAGAAGATCGTTAATCACAGGCATAGCGTCGCCCTTTTCAGTATTATCCATAAAGCCGATGAAAACTTCATAGTCTTTCAAATACATGCTTCCTGCAGCATAGCCGGGTGCATTACCGCCGCTGCCGATAACAATTAACCCGTTAAAATAGGAAGGATTGAATGTTAAGATGCCCAAACCATACCCTGCCACCATATCTTCTCCGGGACAAGGAGAATGAAAATCAAGCATCTGGTTCAATGAGTTTTCACTAACCACGATTTTATCACCCAGCAGTGCTTTAGTCCACACTGCAAGTTCTTCGGCAGTACAAAATATTCCGCCTCCCGCACCGCTGTAAAATGCATTCATGGGGATCAGGTTCAGGTCGTCGTATACTCCATCTCCTCCGTTGTAATCAAACCAGCCATGCGCAACTTGTCCCTTCGGGGGTTCTTCAATGGCAAGATAACTCCTTGTCATTCCAAGTGGATCAAAGAATCGATTCCGGTATTGATTTGCAATTGATGTTCCTGAAGCAGATTGCATGATCATCCTCAGCAGCAGATACCCCGTATTAGAGTAATGCCAACTGGTGCCCTTGGAAAAATAAGGCTGAAGAGTGTAGGTTCTAACCAAATCTTCAATTTCCCAAATCTTTCCGGAATTCTGAAATAATTCCTTCCAGATACTGGGATGCTCGGTGATGTTAAAAATGCCGTTGGTATGATTAAGAAGCTGCCTGATGGTGATGGAAGAGTCAATATTGGGAAGTGGAGGCAGCCATTTATGCAGTGAATCTTCCAGGTCTAACTTCCCTTCTTCCGCCAGCCGCATTATTGCTGCGGCGGTGAAAGTTTTGGTTATACTTCCTGCGCTGAAAACCATATCTGTTGTAATTTTAACATTACCATGCGATATTCCGCTTACACCTTTCCACTGATACCCATCGGGCATAATAACCGAAGCGGATATTCCCTTTCCCCCATACTTAACCAGCCCGTCATCAAGTGTTTTCTGGAGTTTTTCGGCAAACGAGGGTACCGGATCAACCGGATTATCTTTGGTACATCCGGTAATCAAAAGTGTGGTAAACAAAAAACTGATAATCAAACCGTAGGTAAAAAGTAACTTTTGGCATATTAAGTTTTTCATGTTAACTCCGGTAATAAGTTATAAACAAACATGATTAATAAGTCGCACCTGATAAGATCAGTGTATATTGTAAAAACAATAAAAGTTTTTCATAAACAGTTTACCAGCATTTTATGACAGGCGGTGCATAGCGAGCATATCTGGTTCCTATTGGATATTCGGGCAGCGCATTATTTATTACAGACAGAATTTTACCGTATCCATTATAAAAGCTTACAAATGAAATTATTAAACTGAATCTGATGGGCATAGCTGCAATAAAATTTTTAACTCGGAACAGAGAAATCAGTCTTAATGGCGGGATCAAAGATATTTGTCAATAATATACAAAGGTATGAGAACTGAAATGTAGGCCGGGAAATCCCAGGGATCATATACTGCATCATAAAGATTTAAATACTGCGCACCCTCTATCGCAATACACACAGTCAGAAAAATTACAAGGGTTTTTCCGGGTGTAAAAAATTTTGTCCAGGCATTAGCTGAGTAGGATGTAAACAAACCGCGGAACAGAATATAATTCCAGGCCGGACCGGCAATATCAATTACATATCCTTTCCAGAACACTCCAAAATCAAACCAGATAGTCGATAAGCCGACGGCCGCCAGAAGTAAAAGTGCGGCTGCCCAGAACGGGGCTTGTTTATTGTGTTTTTCCTTAATAATGTCAGTATCAGCCATTGAATAACAAATGATAAATGTTTGACAGGGCGTACATAAATAAAGCGGCAACTAAGTTTTACGCGGATAAAATTATAATATTCGGATATAAAAGTCTATAAAAATAAATCAGGTTAAGCTAGTTACAGACTTTAATGAAAACTTTAAGGGGGGGGAGAATACTCCCCCCCTTATTATTTATTTTTTACTGTTTGCTTTGACAAAATCAAGTATGCCGTCCCATTCTGATTTAAACGACTGAAAGTCTACCTGATGTCCATTAAGGATAGTGCTCCAGTGGCGAACCTCAGCTCCTTTCTGTACAGCTTCCTGAATTTCTGCTTCTGTTGCACCAAGCATTTTTGCCATTGAAGTATGTGCGTAGACACAATATTCACACGGAATCTGCGATGCCACGGCCAAACCGATCAATTCCCCGTTCTTTGCTGAAACAGCACCATCCGGATTTCCGATAGCTTTAAACCACTCCCAGGCACTGGCCCTCACATGCATTGGCAGTTTTGTAAACATCACCGGAACTTCTCCGAACATAGATTTCATCTCGGCTTGAGCTTTTTTCCAGCTTTCGGTATCACTTTTCTGAGCAATAGCCGTCGATGAGAAGGCAAATATAATCAGTAAAAGTGTAAACAATTTAAAAAATTGGTGAAAAAGATTATTCATAACGGTCTCCTTTAAATTAGTTGTTGATTATATGTAGTTAAGCGAATAAAATTGTAAAATTATCCATCTAAGTTTCAATAATTTGAACAGTCCAAGGTAGAAGTAACGAATAACCGTTTAGTAAGTTTGTAGGAACTGAATGCATACAGCAGGACGGTTCTACTATTTCAATATAGACAGCAAAAATATCGGAAATTGTGATCCAGACCCGGAAACACTGCGTTTTACTCCCTGTCAACTTTCCGGATGTTTCTGAATCATCCTCATCAGTAAAGCTTAACCGCCATTAAAGTAATTGTTCCACCGTCCATAAAATAATCTTGTGCGGAAATAATTATATCATATAATTTATTTAAGAAAGATTTCAACTACCCTGTTTATATAGGAAAGAGCTATGAAATTAAAGTATTATTTATTCTCTTTTCAAATATTTCTATCTCTTATTACAACTTCTGAGATTTCCGCACAAAATAATTATAAAGCACTGATCAGTGATAGTCTGATCAGGAATTTCTCCGATACTATATCATACTTAATTAATAAAAATGATATCCCGGGATTGTCCATCAGCATTACTGACGGCAATTCAATTCTCTGGGCCGATGCATTTGGAGTTAAGAAGAAAGATGGAGGCGATAGCCTGAATATTGAGACGATTTTCAGTCTTCAATCCGTTTCAAAAGCGGTTACCTCCACTGCTGTAATGCTGGCAGTACAGGAGAAGCTGGTTTCACTGGACACACCTGTTGTATCTTATATCAATAATTTTACTGTCAACAGTAAATTCGAAAAAGATCCGGAGAAGAAAATTACCCTGCGGCATTTACTTAGCCACCGGGCCGGTTTTACTCACGACGCTCCGGTTGGCAACAATTATCAGACTGATTTCAATTCTTTCGAGCAGCATATAAACAGTATCTCCAACTGCTGGCTTAAATCGGAAGTTGGTAAACTCTATTCCTATTCCAACCTTGGAATTGATCTGGCCGGCTACATCTTACAATTTAAATCCGGCATTAATTTTGAAAAATATGTTAAAGCAAAATTATTTGATCCCCTGGGTATGAGGCATAGTTCATTCGACTGGACAGAAATCAGAACTGAGAAAAATCGTGCGGTAGGTTATGACAAGCATCATAATAACATACCCCTTGAGTTTGCAATGATTCCGGCCGGGGCCTGTTATTCCAATGTCCTTGATCTGGCCAGATTTATTCAATTTCACCTCAGCTATGGCACCTTTCAAGGCAAGGTTTTGTTAAATAAAAATTATGTTGATGAGATGTATAGAATTCCTTTTACCGACAGTGATGCCGGTTACGGCCTGGGTATTGATGTATCAGTAAAAAACGGGCTTTATGAATACAGTCATAGCGGAGGAGGATTCGGATTTCAGTCTGTAATAAAATGGATACCGGAACTGAATATCGGGGTAGCGGTACTAACAAATTCAGCTGATCATAATAACATACACAAACTGATCGCAGATCTGGTTATAGATAAACTCAGACCTGATCACCTGAAAGATATTTCGAGCCCGAAATCCAAATCCTGGGCTGATCAGGTTCCGGTTACTTTAAGCCGGGAGAAATGCTTAAAATATACCGGCTTTTATGGAATAACCGACGGCAACCTGGAATTCGAATTATTAATGAAGGATTCTGTATTCGGTGCACAGGGAGTGATGGGATTTATACCATTCAATTTTATAAACGAAGATGGAGATCTGTATGTTGACGGATTTTCCCCGGAAATTGACGGCGAGTATAAGCTGGTAATGGATGATAAGACAAATAAACCGTTATATCTGATAAACAAAATAGACAGGCCAGTCTTATACTTTAATGAAACAAATATTATAAATGATCAGCTTCCGGATCCGGAGTGGGCGAAATATACCGGCACTTATTCACGTAAAATGTATGATGAATTTACAGGCAGGCATAACATACATATAAAAAACGGTCACCTTTATTTCGATGTTTTCAGACTGGAAGAATACCTCCCCGGACTTTTTTATGCTTCTAACGGAGAAGTTGTGGATTTCCGCGGTGAAATTCCTTCATACCGGAATATACTTTTATTCAGACAATAATAATCCTTATTATAGAAAGATTTTACTGCTCTGGAGCTATAGTCCTCCCCTGAATCCGTCTTTCGTCACTTCTAGTCCCGGTTTCAGGCAAATCTCTCCAAAAATTAATTTCAAATTCCTATATTTAAAAAAGAAAATATTATTCTAAGATGAAAGATCCCCTGCATTCCGAATTTTAATTTGAATATGATTCAGTTACTTAAGAAAAACCTATTTTACCTGTCAATTACACTGGCAATTGTAATTTACTGTATAATCCTGGTAAGATTTATCCTGGTGCTCTACGATCCGTCAGATCAGCTGATCGCTGCGGACAAGATTCTTCACTTTTGTGCATTCAGCTTATTGAGCTTTGTACTCTATTTCTCGATGTCATTTCAAAACGGCATATCGTTTCTGAGAAAACACCGGGCTGTTTTAACCGTTATATTTGCAGGTATTATTGGTACAGTGATTGAATTTGTGCAGTATTATATACCCGGCCGCTCGGTAAACATCTATGACTGGATTGCCAATTTTTCGGGATCACTATTTACTGTCCTGATTATCAAATTTATCCCCAAAAGAATTAAACGATTAAGACGGATCTAATAATTCTATATTCGTTATAAAATCCTTTTCAGATTTCAATAATAGAAACCGAAAATATCAATAATCCGTGACGAGGCTAAGTGAACCGCAGTTCCCGGATTTTACCACAGAAGAAAGATCATCTTTAATAAATATTTTTACATGAAATTTTATTGCCTGTCGACGGGTAGATCACCAGTTAACAATGCAATACAGATTTCCTGTATTGTTCTATTTTTTGTAGAATTCTGCGCTTCCCTTATTGCGGTATCCCCCTTATCGGAATGAAAATTTTCCAGTGCGAACAGTGCGAGTATACGGGGCACGATTTCATAATTCTCATCCTTCACAATTTTTATCAGGGGATCCAGCATCATTTCAAAAGATTCAGCCGGAAACACAATTTCCAGCTCCCGGAAAGTCTGCAACGCACCTGAAACCATGTCCGGATTACCCTCTTCAATAGTTTTCAGAAGCATCTTCTGAATTCCATTTAAGTTCTTTTTATTGAAGTCAGTATGGTGCTGCTTCTGAAACCGGGAAAGATCAGTCTGTGCATGAATAGAAATAGTTAACAAAAAACAACCAAGAAGCGTAGGCAAGAGAAATCTTGACATGAGAATTTATCCTTAAGAAATGTATAAAACTTTTTTGGTTAATATTGATAATATTGAGTTCTGTAATTGTAAACCAAAGCACAAGTTCAGGAGATATNNTCTTTTTTATTGGTTTTAACTTATTATCATTTTAATTTTGTCAGTAACAAATCACGTTGTAACTATTGTTCTTAACATTTATATAACCCATACAGGTCCTTTATGAAAAAAAATCTTACCGTTTTATTGTTCTACATTTTATTTAGCGGAATCGGCTTTTCCCAGACATCTGTTCCTCCCGGAAATGTGTCCGGAAACTGGCTGTTAACCGGGAGTCCTTACCTTATAACTGGTGATATTGCTGTTGCCTCAGGCTCTTCTCTGATAATCGAACCGGGTGTGATTGTGCGGTTCCAGGGAAATTATAAGCTTACCGTTAACGGCCGCATTTCAGCAATAGGGACAGTAAATGATACAATTTTATTCACGGCACAGGATACCTCCATAGGGTGGCATGGAATAAGGTTTTTCAATATTGACGGGAACGGGATGGATAGTTCCAGGTTCATTTATTGCAGGTTCACCGCTGGCAAATTGTTAGGTCCCACAACTCCAGATAGCAGAGGCGGCGCAATATATGCCGAAGGCTCATCAAAAATTCTTTTCCGGAACTGCTTGTTTGACAATAACTACGCTGCATATGACGGAGGAGCAGTATGCCTTCTGCTGGCATCAAATGCTGATTTTCAAAACTGCGTGTTTAATTACAATATGTGCGGCTTTTACGGAGCAGCTTTATATGTCGATGCTTCCCACCCTAAAATAAGGAACTGCACTCTTTCAAACGGATATGCAAGTTTCTTCGGAGGAGGACTTGCGGGATGGAATGGTTCAATGCTGCGTCTTGAAAACTGTAAAGTTATAAATAATAAAGCTGGTGCCGTATGCGGAATTTACACAGCAGCAAACAGCAGTCCGGTTCTGGTTAACTGCCTCTTCTCCAATAATATCAGTAACCTTGGAAACGGAGGCGGAATGGGATTTTCAGTATCAAACGCTACTATTATTAATTGTACAATTGTGAATAATTCTGCAAATATAGGTGGTGCAGGATTATGGATTTATAACAGCCCCAGCACCTTGAAAAACTGCATTGTATGGAATAATTACCCGGATGGTATTTCAGTAACCGGAACAGCCCCGGTTATAACTTATTCCGATTTGCAAACCGGGTTTGCCGGTACAGGAAATATTTCACTGAATCCTGCTTTCGTTGGATCAGGAGATAATCCTTATTCAATTCTGGAAACTTCACCCTGCAGGAATGCAGGCGCACTGGATACAGCAGGACTTATGCTTCCGGCTTTTGACCTGGCAGGAAATCCGAGAGTATGCGAAGATACAGTAGATATGGGAGCATATGAATTTTATGTCCCCATCCCGGTTGAACTCGCCTCTTTCAGTGCTTCATCTGAAGGAAATTCGGTAATGCTTAAGTGGATGACCGCCAGCGAAAACAATAACTATGGCTTCGAGGTGGAAAGGAATTCAGGCGAAGAATGGCAGAAACTGGAATTTGTTCCGGGAAAAGTAAATTCACTCGAGATAAATAATTATTCCTATATAGATAATGATCTGCAGCCCGGATTATATTTATACAGGCTGAAGCAGCTTGATCTTGACGGTACAGTCAAATACTACACGCTTTCCGAAAAGATTGAAATATCTGCACCGGAAGAATTCATTCTCAGCCAGAATTACCCGAATCCTTTTAATCCTTCTACTTTAATAAAATATTCGCTCCCGGTTGAAAGCGGGGTCAGGATTATTCTTACAAATTCGATCGGTGAAGTTGTAAAAGAGATAATACCCGGAGTGCAGCAGGCAGGCGTTCACGAGCTTGTTGTCAACTCGAATAATTTATCCAGCGGAATTTACTTTTATACAATCGAGGCCGTTTTCAAGGATGGCAATTTCAGAGCTTCAAAGAAAATGATTCTTATTAAATAAAAATAAGCCCCTTGCAAAAGGGGCTTTTTATTTTGCCTGCGGGGAATTATCTTAATCAGTGCAACCGGCTTCTGCAGAAGAAACTGATGGTGTTAATCAGGTCCCGATAAATGATCCGTTTTTAATTTCTCTTACCGGCACGCCATCAGTCCCGATTTCGTAAATACTTAAAAAATCAGAATGAGGTAAAAGGTATATGGATAATAACTTTATAAAATTAAAAACAGCTTTGTACTTATTTCTGATCCTTCAATTACCCTTTTCAATCATTGCCCGGGAAAGAACGGATCCGCAAACTGACCGGGATACCCTTTTAAGCGCAGCCAGAAACATAATTGAAGAGGCTCCGTTTTGTATACTTATATCTTTAGATTCGACCGGTCATCCTTCGGCAAGAATAATGGATCCTTTTTCACCGGAAGAAGATATGGCGATCTGGTTCGGAACAAATAAAGACAGCAGAAAAGTGCTTGAATTAAAAAATGATCCGCGGGTGACGCTTTACTATCAAAATGCAAATGGAGCAGGATATGCTGTAATCAAAGGAAATGCTTACCTTGTAGATGATCCTGCAAACAAAGAAATTTACTGGAAAAATGACTGGAATCGGTTCTACGATGATCAAAAAGAAAATTTTATATTAATCAAAGTAGTTCCATACAGACTGGAGGTTTTAGATTATATGAAAGGAATTGTGGGTGATTCCAAAACCTGGACAGTTCCTTATATTGAGTTTAAGCAAAATTAGATTTCCGGTAATCGTCTCGTAAGCAGTTTTTCTGTTCACCCGCCGGATCTTAAAGCCGAAAGGAGAATATTCAATTCTTCTTTTTTAATAATAATATCTGTTTCATTTTGACAGATACTCTTCTATCATAATAAAAATCGCAAACCTATTACATGGTTTTACCGGCGATTCTGCAGCAATTGGGATTATTTTCCGGCAATCTCAGCCCGTTACTTCCTCCTGCCTAAGTAACAGGCAGCCAAATCGGGCTACCGGATACGAAAGATAGCCGAATCTATGCCGAAGATGTACCGGACGAGAATACCAATCAGAACCAGTAAACGGTCGTGGAGCCTCTGTTGCAAAAAACCCCCTTTTCCATCTTCATTGTTAATTCTGTTTTATGGAACGGAAAGCTAATTTTACGAAATGAACCAAATAATTACGTCAATACGGAAGTGAAAAACGCTATCTGTTTAAAGCAAAGGATCAGGAATTATTTTATATCTTTTTTATTTTTCATATAGTTGTGCACAAATTTGCCGAACTTTTTATCTTTCTGCCTCTTTTCATAGTATGACATTTCATAATACATCGATTCTTTATAGATCTTTAGATAATTATCATACCTGTCCCTGGATATCCCCCCTTCTTCCACCGCTTTTAGAATTGCACAGCCCTTCTCGATGGTATGAGTACAATCTGCATAGCGGCACTGTTCTGATAATTCCGCAATTTCATTAAATGTATCATCAAGCCCGGAATCAACCGAGATCATTCCAAGCTCCCGCATTCCGGGATTGTCAATTACGATTGACCCGTTTTCCAAAACAATAAGTTCACGGCGCGAAGTAGTATGCTTGCCCCGCCCATCTTTCTCCCTGATAGGCTGGGTTTTGTATAAATCCTGATGTATTAAATTATTCAGCAATGTGGTCTTACCGACACCTGATGAGCCAAGCAGACAAAAAGTCCGTGCCGGTGTAAAGTAAGCCTTTATTTCCTCAATATCTCCCGGGCGGTTGTTGCTGAAGGCTGCAATACTAATTTCAGGAACGATTTTATAAATATCATTTTTCTTTTTTTCCAATTCATCCTGGTTTATGAGATCGCTTTTGCTAAGAAATATAAGCGGAGTAATATTGCTCTCATTTATCATAACCAGGTAACGTTCAAGTCTTCTCAGATTAAAATTAGAGTCAAGTGCCTGCATAATAATTGCCGTATCTATATTTGCGGCAATTAATTGATAATCTATTTTTTTGCCCGGAGTTTTTCTTTTTAATAATGATTTACGGGGAACTATGTCGTGAATAATCGCTAAAGAATCATCATCAAATAATTGAGCATAAACCCAATCTCCGACCGTCGGAAAATCAAGCGAGGAATCGGAATTAAATAAATATTTTCCCGTTAATTCAGCATAAATATCGGTCTTGCCGGTTGAGACCACAAAACTGTTTTTATTTACGCTTATTACCCTCGCGATCTTAAAGTCGTTTAACTTTTCCGCATCAGCTTTTTCACGGAACCAATTATCAAAGCCAATTTTTTCAATATCGTTCATGTTTTGTACCACCTGTGGGGTTTGCGTCCAACCAGCCGAAAACAAAAAGGCATGGTTTAAACGGACTATTTAATGAATCCTGCACCTTGAATAAATATTCCCCCACCGCCAAAGAAGTTAAGCAGGGAGTATTAAGTATGAACCGCATTGTGTAATCGTTAATCCGGTTGTAAATGAAAATTTAATTATAAAATATTTATTCTGTTTAAAATACGCACTTTTTAAGGTTTTTAAAAATGCTGGATGATTATTTACGCCCCCGTAATCAAACATTTGCCGGCCGGCTGTGTGAGACTCCACTACCCTTTTGCAATATTTTATTTTAAACAATTATCCCGAATCTCCCGCTGTTTCTGTGTATATTGGTAAAGTTTTATTGAAGAAATTTTAAAAAAATATATGAATAACAACTATTTAATTAAGCGCGCCATCGGCAATGCATTGGGTACAGTCCTCTATGTGTTTCTGGTTTCTCAAATAATGAGCCACGGAGAGCAGCTTTTCGGTGAGCCCAAAAATAATTTTTTGGCACCCA
>DJMM01000022.1 GCA_002435365.1 Ignavibacteriales bacterium UBA6490 | reverse complement strand
CCTAATCCGTTCAATCCTTCAACAGTGATTGAGTATAGTCTTCCATCATCTGAATTTGTTACTTTAAGCGTGTTTAACGCTCTTGGCGAGCGTGTAAATACACTTGTTAACAGAATGCAGGAGGCGGGAAACTATCAGTTCAATTTTGACGCATCCGATTTATCAGCTGGAATTTATTTCTATAAATTGCAGGCTGGCAACCATAATTCTGTAAAGAAGATGATGCTGATTAAATAAATATTCAAACATATTCTTATCAAGGCTGTCTCAATATTTTATTGGGTCAGCCTTTCTTTTTCTTGTAATTCAATTCAAAATATTCTAATATTGTACCTCAATTTTTGCCGGAGTGGCGGAATTGGTAGACGCGCTGGACTCAAAATCCAGTCTGGCTCACACCAGGTGCCGGTTCGAGTCCGGCCTTCGGTACAAAAAAAAGGCTCATTCATTAAAAACGAATGAGCCTTAAATAATTAATCGAAGCTTATAAGCAAATTACTTTGTTAACAACATTTTCTTTGTTGAAACAAAATTACCTGCCTCCAGCCTGTAGATGTAATGGCCGCTTGCAAGATTCGCTCCACTGAAGTTAACAGAATATTTACCTGCTTCAGTAAATTGATTATTTACAAGAACCGCAACTTTTTCACCTAATATTGAGTATACAGTTAATGTAACATTTGTGGACGAAGCAATCGAATACTCTATTATGGTGTTTGGATTAAAAGGATTCGGATAGTTCTGAGACAGCTCGAATACGGAAGGAGCTGTAACATCCACTTCAACTACATTTGAATATTCAACTGATCCATCGAAATCAATTTGTTTCAATCTGTAACTGTAATTACCACTGATAACATTATTATCAACAAAGCTATATGATTGTTTGAGTGTGGTTGTGCCTGCACCTTTTACAAATCCGATGGTTGCAAAAACACCATTTGAACTGCGTTCAATTTCGAAACCACGGTTGTTTTTTTCAGTCACAGTCGACCATTTCAGTAATACGTTTCCATTTTCAGCGATAGCAGAAAATGATTCAAGTTCAACAGGTACAACGTCTCCCCAACTGGTGGCAACAGCAATTCCATCTACAATAATATTTTGACCAGAATTATATTGACGAAGATTCACTGAACCAGGATTAATATCCAGTTGTCCGGTTCCCGGATTGGTAATCGGACCTAGTGTCGGTGTACCGGGTTCTGTAGGTGTTATCGGGTTGCTTCCGGTGAAAATAAATAATGATACTACGTCATTATTATCTCCCGGAACAGACTCATATTTTGATACAATGAACAGAGTTTCACCTAGTGAATAATCGAATCCAGTGAATAGAGTATCGGCACTCTGGAAACTGTAGCCGATTGCTAATCCGCCGGTTCCGTTTGCTTTTACCCATACCCTGCCTCTGAAATCAAAAGCATTATGCGGGTTTGGTGCATAGTGTAAGAAATATCCTGTTGGAGCAGCATCTATTTTTGCCATAAAAGAAGTATAAACTGTACCTGAAGATACTGCAGGAAATAATCTGTGCACGTCCTCACCGGTATTATCCATTAAAGCTGCTAAACCAATTCCTGATTGCGGACAGCCAGGGAATTCCAGGCCCACAGTGTTTACAGTTATCGGATTGGTTCCCGCTCCACTATGTGCGTTCCAGCCATGATCGGTCAACAGATCTCCTGCTGTATAATCGAAATTTTCTGTCCAGAATTCTACAAATACCAGCGGGACAGATCCTTCATCGGCACCCATATAAGGATACATTACTCCGCGTGTGTCACCATCGATATCTGTTGTTATTCCGGCGATTGGTGTACCTGCAAGATCAAAATCGCCCAGTGAAGTGCCTGTTAAGTGCAGATCAGTAGCTGATACAAAATTTACTGATTTGCTTACCGAGTTGGGATCCTGTGTTGTTGCCTGCCAGGCTGCCAGGTCAGCATACAATGTATCGTGAAAGTTAACCAGATTTTGATTTGAGATTAAATCGTTATAATCAGATGTGAGCACAGAGGTAACCGGAATAAGACCGATTGCCGAGGATCCTGTATTACCGGAATGGTTATTTATTACAACATTATTTTTCATGTCAATATTAACCGGACCTGTACCATTTGTATGATTTCCGATTGCATGGCTCCTGAGAGTTGAAGCATTATTATTGATTACAATAGTATTATAATAAACCTTAAGGTTACCCATTGTCTGTGCTGAGCGCAGGCCGATTCCGTATGTACTGCCGGTCTCATCAACAGCGCCGACATTAATCATATTATTTACGATGCTTATGATATCTGTTTCGGTATTACTATTTCCTGCAAATGCAATACCCATAAGATATGTACCAGAAACGTTGGATTTTTCTAGAATGTTAATATGATTATTGTGGATAAGAAGACTGCCGAAATGCCCGGTAATATAAATTCCGTGGGTATAATTATTGGTATTTCCTGCTGTAGTTGGCATAATGTTAATTGTATTACCAATTATCTCACTGTTCTCCAGATAAATAGTAGCTACTCCGCGGGTTCCGCAATAAATCAAATTATTCACGAAACTGAATTGGTTGTTAGTAGCACTGCCACCCCAGGGAGCCAAACCGTCTCGCCTTACAGGTCTTTCTGCAGTTCCTATCTGGCAGTTTACTACCTGGAATCCCATAACACCGCCAAGGTCGTTTATAACAGCACCATATCTGAAATTGGTCTGACCGGCAAAAATATTTTTAATAACGAGATTCTTAAGTACTACATTATCTGCTGCAGCATTATTTAAAGTAAACGGCACATCAACCGTTGGAGCTAATTGTTCCGTAGTTACTATCAGGTTCTGGCTGCTGGTGCCATCGTTACTTCCGTCAAAAACAATCGACCCGGTGTTAAATCCTATCATAAAAGGACCGTTACCTACAGACGCACTGGCCGAGACAATTAATACAACATTTCTGCCGGCTGCCGGTTTAATTACCACAGTGGTGTCTGTAGCAGCATTGAATGTAAAAGAACTCTCCCTTAAAGTGTCAGCATCCAGTATGAAGTTGACTATTCCGGAGGAACCATTTGCATTTAATGAATCAACAGCATCTTTTAGGTGCGCAAAGCCCTGAGGATTTGCACCTTGTGGAATATAATAGTTACCGCTTAATGGTACCTGCGAATATCCTAAACTTGAATTCAGGAGGAGAAGAAAAAGAAAGTATATTATTTTTTTCATGTCTGCCTTTTGATTTAATGATTATTGAGATTTGAATTATGAATTATCGAATATTTCATTGTATGTCGTATTTGCTGTATATACCGAAACTTTTTCAGTATTAAACTCCACTAATGTAAATAATTCCTTAAAACAAATCCAGAAAATTGAAATTTTAATTCACCAATATATTTTATTACATGGATTTTAAAATAGATCTTTATCAATTTCCTGATAAAGTAATTTAATCCAGGGCGGATGCTGCAGCAAAAAAATCTTAAACTCCTTACAATTTTTTTTCTGATGAAAAGGTAAATATGGATTTTTCAGAAAGTATTACGTTAACTAAAACTTTTAAACTATTGATAACATTATATTTACAATATCATTCCGAGCTTAGTTAAAAAACCAGAATAAACTCTT
>DJMM01000103.1 GCA_002435365.1 Ignavibacteriales bacterium UBA6490 | reverse complement strand
GCCGGACTGGATATGGGCATCGTAAATGCGGGTCAGCTTGAAGTTTATGAGGAGATTCCAAAAAACCTGCTGGAGCTGGTTGAGGATGTGCTTCTTAACAGAAGGAAAGATGCCACCGAACGCCTGGTTGAATTTGCGGAATCAGTAAAGCAGAAAGATAAGACAGTAAAGGTTGATGAATGGCGCAATGCCCCGGTGGANNCCAGGGTGATGTGCATGATATCGGTAAAAATATTGTGGGTGTGGTGCTGGGATGCAACAACTATAATATTATCGACCTGGGGGTAATGGTTTCAGCAGATAAAATTATAGATACGGCTGTAAAAGAAAAAGTGGATATAATCGGATTAAGCGGTCTGATAACTCCCTCTCTTGATGAGATGGTTCATGTGGCATCAGAGATGGAACGCCGCGGCCTGAAGATTCCTCTCCTGATAGGCGGGGCTACTACTTCAAAAATTCATACCGCAGTAAAAATAGCACCTGCTTACAGCTGCAGCGTAATTCATGTGGTCGATGCATCCAGGAGCGTACCTGTTGTAAGCACTCTTTTGAGTCCTGATGAGAGTGCAGGATATTCTTCCAAAACAAGGGAAGAATATGATAAGATCAGGGAACAGCATCTTAAAAA
This sequence comes from Ignavibacteriales bacterium UBA6490, assembly GCA_002435365.1. Lineage (GTDB taxonomy): Bacteria > Bacteroidota > Ignavibacteria > Ignavibacteriales > Ignavibacteriaceae > UBA6490. The sequence continues at coordinate 4,417 of DJMM01000103.1, read as the reverse complement.
TCAATCTGAAAAAATCCTGATCGGAATAAATGATGCTCGGCAGAATAAGCTAAAAACCGACTGGGTGTCCTTTACTGCTGCACAGCCGGCATTTACCGGTGTTAAAGTGCTTAACGATTATCCGCTTGATAAACTGAAAGAATTTATCGACTGGACTCCTTTCTTCATGGCATGGGAAATAAAAGGTAAATACCCTGCAGTGCTGGAACATCCCAAATACGGCAGCGAGGCAAAGAAGCTTTTTGATGATGCAAATAAATTGCTTGATAAAATAATCACCGAAAAGTCACTTCATGCCAACGGAGTCTTCGGAATCTTTCCTGCAAATACTATCGGCGATGATGATATAGAAGTTTATACTGACGAAAACAGGAACGGGGTTTTGTCGGTGCTTCATACACTAAGATCACAGACACCCAAACAGGATGCCCTTCCTAATCTGGCGCTGGCAGATTTTATCGCTCCCAAAAATTCAGGCGTTAAAGATTTTATCGGCGCATTTGCAGTAACTGCCGGAATCGGGATCGAAAAACTGATCGATGAATTTACAAGGCAGCATGACGACTATAACAGCATAATGGTGAAAGCATTGGCAGACCGCCTTGCCGAAGCCTTTGCAGAAAACCTGCACCAGCTGGTAAGGAAAAAATACTGGGGTTATGCGCCTGACGAAAATTATTCCAACCAGGATCTTATTAAAGAAAATTACCGCGGAATAAGACCTGCACCGGGATATCCCGCACAGCCGGATCATACCGAAAAATTGATTATTTTTGAGATGCTGAATGCTGAGAAGAATACCTCGGTTAAGCTGACCGAAAACCTGGCTATGTACCCGGCAGCAAGTGTAAGCGGACTCTATTTTTCGCACCCGCAGGCAAAATACTTTAACGTCGGAAAAATCGGCAAAGACCAGGTGCTCGATTACCATAAACGCAAAGGAATGAGCATGCCTGAAACCGAAAAATGGCTCAAGCCGGTACTGGCGTATGAATAAATTAATATTAAATGAAAACAAGATTTTATGAATAACACTAAAAGTAAATCATTATTTGCCGAAGCAAAAAAATATATCCCCGGCGGAGTTAATTCTCCTGTCAGAGCATTCCGCTCGGTTGGCGGCGATCCCATTTTTATCGAAAGCGGCAAAGGGGCAAGGATAACAGATGCGGACGGTAATGAATATATAGATTTTATCGGAAGCTGGGGACCGCATTTATTCGGACATAATCCCCCGTTCATAAAACATGCTGTCAAAAAAGCGATGAAGCATGGAACCAGTTTCGGAGCACCTACAGAGCTTGAGGTAAAAACCGCAAAGCTGATTACCGAACTTGTCCCTTCCATCGAAATGGTGCGAATGGTGAACAGCGGAACCGAAGCTACCATGAGTGCAGTGCGTGCAGCACGCGGATTTACCGGAAAAGATAAGTTCATTAAGTTTGAAGGATGCTACCATGGGCACGCTGATTATTTTCTGATCAAAGCGGGATCAGGAGCATTGACGCTTGGCATTCCAACCAGTCCGGGCGTTACAGCAGCAAATGCGGCGGATACTCTTCTGGCAGATTATAATAATCTGGATTCTGTTAAAAAACTGGTGCATGCAAACAAAGATAATGTTGCGGCAATCATAATAGAACCTGTTGTCGGGAATATGGGAGTGATCATTCCTGACCAGGAATTCCTTACCGGGTTAAGGGAATTATGTTATGAAGAGAAAATCATTTTTATTTTTGATGAGGTGATGACCGGTTTCCGTGTTGCGGCTGGCGGTGCACAGGAGTTATTCAAGATAAAACCTGATCTTACCACATTCGGAAAAATAATAGGGGGAGGACTGCCGGTAGGGGCATTCGGCGGTAAAAGAGAAATAATGGAAACCATTGCTCCCAGCGGGCCGGTTTACCAGGCAGGTACGCTGAGCGGGAATCCCCTTGCCATGGCTGCAGGATATGCGGCATTGAACTATATAAAAGAAAATCCCGGGCTGTATAAAAATCTGGAGAGAACCTCTGCACGACTTGAAAAAGGAATCCGGAAAAATCTTAAGAAGCTCGGCAGGAAATACGTGATAAACCGGGTTGGTTCAATGATGAGTCTTTTCTTTACAGAAGCAGAGGTAACTGATTATAAATCTGCATTAAAATCTGATACCCAGCTGTTCGGAAAATATTTCCATGAAATGCTGAAGCGCGGTGTTTATCTGCCGCCCGCACAATATGAAGCGCTGTTTATTTCTGCAGCGCATACCAAAAAAGATATCGATTACACAATCGAAGCAAACTTTGAAGCCCTGGAAGCAGTGATCGGAAAATAATAGCTGACACATCCAGGACGTTCAAGCTTGAGGCATAAGGAAGATTGTAAAATCCTATTAGCCCCCACATTTATGTGGGGGTAAAGGAATGTAAAAAAATTCCAGGGCTTCAGCCCTTGAAGCGATTTTCAAAAAGTCATTCAAAGCTCCATCCAATAATAAACAAAAATCAATTATTGCTGAGTCCAACCTGGTTATCATTGAGTTCTGATTGGGTTTGTCCTCCGTGGTTGAGCCGGGGTTCCACCGATGGTCATCCGGCATTCCCAGCCAAAATGGCGGATCAGTGGCGGAAGAATGAGCGATGAATGCCGGCTCAGCAAGCGGGTTTAACCTCAATTGGAGTTCGATCCAATCTTTATTCTTTTAGGAATGATTTACTGAAGCTGTCTTATTCTCCCCGCGATTTATCGCGGGGAACAATTATCTCATCTTATCTTCCTTAACGGTTTTAACCGTTTGCTTATGTTGGTAAACCGTTGAAACGGTTGTCTTCTCAAAGGGGGATTCTTTTAGGCATCGGATAAATCCGATGCTGAATGGTAAAGTATAGTAAATTATATTTTTAGTTTCAGAGCATTCTTTATATCTCGTGAAAGATATGATCATATAGAGATGCTGCTTACTCACTTCATTGGTGATCCTCAACTTTTTCTTTTCCATTCTATAAGAGTGGGGGATCTTTTCACCAATTGTATGTCTCTAATTCCTAACCATTTAAAAAATAATCCTGGAAATCCTGCTATCCGTCAGCTGACGGACTGAGAATCCTGGTTCAGACAACGNNACAGGTCACGTCTTCTTTCCAGCTACTCCATAAACCAGAGCGTGACCTGTTCCTGCTAAATTAACTTTAGACTATTTTAAAAGTATCATCTTCCTGCTTGCAGTATATTCTCCCGCCTGAATCCTGTAGATGTAAGTCCCGCTAACAAGGTCGTTTGCATTAAATTCTATGGAATATTTCCCGCTGCTCTTTTGTTCATTTACAAGAGTCCTGACTTCGTTTCCCAGAATATCATATACTTTTATTGTCACCCTGCAATCCTTGGGTAGCTCATAAGATATTAATGTAGAAGGATTGAAAGGATTGGGATAATTATTTGATAAAGAAAAAATAAAATCTTCGGTCATCTGAGTAATCTCTTTACCTATTATTAATCCTGTCGTTGTTACTGTATTGGAAGCAGATGACAGTGATGTAGCTGATGAATTCAGTCGGGCCTTGATGTAGTACTGAAGCTGTATTCCCTGCGGATCATATCCATAATCAAAGTCTTTATATTCATATGTTGTTGAACTTACATTACCGATATAACTGAATGCACCGCCATTTACACTTCTGTATATATTATACCCATATATCACACTTCCGGTAGGATATGGACCCCACGCAAGTCTTGGATTTCCGTCTATCGTCATGAATAGTGCATTTGACCAATCCAGATCCGCACATAAAGAAACTTCATTTGAAAAGCTTGAGGATTGAGTAGTGTTGAACGCTTTTATTTTATATGTAAATTTATAAGCATCACCTCCCGGGTCGCAGGAATTATCAGTAAACTGAAAGTTTGCAGCTTAAGTTGTTCCTATCCAGAGATCAGTACCCTCAGGGGATTGTCCGCATTCAGATACCTGACGATAAATTTTGTATCTGGTAATGCCGCTTAAATCCTGATTTTCTGACCAGACCAGATAAGGATCATTATCGGGATAAATACCATTTGATATAACCAAACTGTTTTCCCACAATATATCCTGTTCAACATTAAGATAAGTTCGATGACCTAAGTTATTGAAATCATAGTATTGAGGCGTTTGATCTTCGGAATTAGTATTTTCCGCCCATGTGAACATTTCAGAGACAGATATTTCGCCGTTTTCATCATAATCAGCGTCTACTTCATTGTCATAATATACTGTCTCTTTAAGTAAAGCATTTAATATATGATAATCGAACTCTCCATGATGCGAATACTTATCTTCCTCATATTCTTCATTTTCTATTGTATCAGGTGGCGTTCCATCAGGATCTTTATCATCTGCGTATGCAGAGGACTCATCATAATCTGAGGACGACATGAAGATGGATTTGTA
>DJMM01000046.1 GCA_002435365.1 Ignavibacteriales bacterium UBA6490 | reverse complement strand
TGGGTTTACTGGTCAAACTGGGATGGTCTGGGAGATGTTACATCATCCATCCAGATACAAAGAGGATTAAGCGCCATTAATCTTGCTACTCCGTCAATCGGTGGTACTGTTAATATTATTACTGATCCAACGCAGCAGAAAGCGGGCGTTCTTTATCAGAATGAAACAGGTACCTCAGGTTTTACAAAGAATACTCTATATGCAAACACTGGATTAATTGATGGGAAATTTGCTTTAAGTCTTGGCGGTGTGCGTAAAGTTGGCGAAGGATTAGCTGACAGGGCCTGGACAGATGCATGGGCATATTACTTAGGGGCAGCTTACCAGGTAAATGAAGATAACAGGCTGGAACTTTATGCCATGGGAGCTCCGCAGCAGCATGGTCAGAGAAGATGGAGATTAAATACTGCCACATTCAGTCATGAATTAGCCTCCGAACTTGGATATTCTGCAGAAGCACTTGCAGATCCTAAGCTGCGCGAACAGGGAGTATTGTACAACTCCAACTGGAGTCCCGTAAGTTCATCTTATCAGGGACTGCAGTGGCAGAGGTCTTACTGGAACAGTGATGTTAATACCAGGCATAATCCTTCCTACCTTAATGAAAACGTTAATTATTTCCACAAGCCTCTTGTTAATCTGAACTGGTACTCACAGTTATCAAAAGCAACCAGCTTGTATTCAACTGTTTACTGGTCTGGCGGACAGGGCGGCGGAAGCGGAACTTTCGGAAGCCTGGTTTATAACAGAAGTCTTATGCAGCAGGTTGTGGATTATGATGCCACAATAACCAGAAACTTAACTCACATCGATACTGTTGATTTCGGTTATGGTCCTAAAACCTATATCGTTTCAAACAATATCTCCGGCAATTCAAGGCGCGGTGGTATTTTAAGAAACAGTGTTAATGATCAGTGGACCGTCGGAGCAATTTCCAAATTATACTGGAAGGTAGATGAACACCTGACTACGTCATTCGGACTTGACTGGAGGACTGCAGAAATCCATCATTTCCGTGATGTCAGGGACTTATTGGGCAACGACTTTTATTATTTTACCGGTAACGCTTTTGACAGCGGTACCAAATATTACAAAAAGCTGGGCGATAAGATCGACTACAACAACACTAACAAAGTGAATTGGATCGGCGGTTATGCACAGGGAGAATATACTCAGCAATTGTATACTTTGTATGCCACAGCCGGTTATTCGATGATAACTTACGATTATACAGATCACTTTAAAAAGAGCAGTACCGGCGGAGAAAGAATGGTTAAAACGGATTGGATCGGCGGTTACCAGTTTAAGGGTGGTGCAAGCTACAGATTAACTGATAAAATTGACCTGTTCGCAAATGCCGGGTATGTATCAAAAGTGCCGATCTTTGATCAGGTAATTAATGATGTCAACGGTACAAAAGTGGAAGATCCGAAGAATGAGAAGTTCTTATCATTTGAACTTGGTATAAACTCAAAGCTTCTGGAAGATAAAGTGACACTAAAATTAAACGGCTACTATACAAACTGGATGGATAGAGCCCAGAGTGTTAACGTTATTAACTCAGATGGCACAGATGGTCTGGTAAGACTTGATGGTATCAATGCTACATATGCAGGTGCCGAATTTGAAGGTGCATATCAGCCTGCAAGATTTGTAAGATTTGACGTAGCTTTCAGCCAGGGATTCTGGAAATATACTGATAATGTAAGTGGAAGCTATATAAGTGATTTCTCTGATCCTACCTCGGTTGTAAACTATAATTATTATATCAAAGATTTGAAGGTAGGAGATGCACCGCAGACACAGTTAGCCGCTTCGGTTACTTTTATGTATCCGATGGGTTTCCAGACTCAGGTTGTCTGGAGATATCATGATAATTATTTTTCTGATTTTGACCCGTTCAGCAGAACAAAAGTGGACGATACCAAGCAGGTATGGCAGATACCGGCTTACAGCCTGGTTGACCTGCATATGCAGTACAGAATTCCGGGTCAGGTTGCCGGAATGAACGTCGTCGTGTTTGGCCATATATTCAATTTACTTAATGAATTGTATGTTGAGGATGCCACAGATAACAGTCAGTACAATGCATGGACTGTTAACGGTAAAGATCACTCGGCTGATGATGCAGAGGTGTTTGTTGGATTACCAACAACATTTAATGCCGGCTTCAGAATCGAACTTTAACTTATAAGTTCTCTTAAAAGGCGGTCAAATGACCGCCTTTTTAATATTATTCAAAACATCCCCCATATTTCTTAGAATACTTCTTGAACTTAATCGCTAATGAATCCAATTCCGCATTACTTCATCCAATAAAAAGATGTAAGCATATCCAGATAACTAAATATTCAAAACATTGCATAATCCAAATATTTGCAATTGTAATCCTTATCTGAAAAATCACAAGAATTGAGCGTATTATGAATAATTGCGATTACTATTTTGTGATTTGATGCATTCAGACTCTTAAAAATTCATAGAAGCAATTGTTCTTAATTAAATAAATATTTAAATAGATATGGCTTTAAAATTATCCTTCCAGGCAACAGTATTTATGAAAGTAGTATTAACCCTAATTTTTGTTTTAGTTTATTATTATTCCGGATTTTCATCCGTTAGAGAGTCAGAAAAAGAAAACAAACCATTTTCTGAGCTGCGGGCACTATACTATTCAGCTGCGGACAGTGAAGAAAAGTTAACAGAAGCGTTTGATTTTATTAAAAAGCTTAGTTTTCAGGATCCGGTTTTACGATCGAGGCTAATGGTTTACACAGGTGCATTAATTACATTAAAAGCAAAGTACACATTCTGGCCCCATCTGAAATTTAAATATGCCGGTGAAGGTTTGGATATTATGGCTGAGGGTTTGGTAACAGCAAAGGAAGATATAGAAAGTTTATTTATTTATGGAACTGTTTGTGACAATCTTCCATTTTTCTTCAGTAAAGCTGATGAGGCCGATAAAGCTTTCAACCAGATTATTGAACTAATGCCCGGCAGATATAACTTATATGATAGCGATCTGATTATGAAAGTTGTGGATTATATTATAAATAATACTGAAATTTATGCGGGCAGGGAGGAACAGTTAAAATCCTTAATATTTAATCATTTACAAAAAATTTGAGCAATATCGGTGAATAAAGTCTCAATAATAGGTTCAGGATTCGGAGGTATGGCAACCGCTATAAGGCTGCAGTCGAAGGGATTTGACGTTACCGTATTTGAAAAAAATGATTTAATCGGCGGTCATGCATATCAGCTGCAAAAAAGCGGCTATACATTTGATATGGGACCTTCCTTAATTACAGCCCCGGAAATAATCAACAAAGTTTTTAACTGTGCCGACGAAAAGCTTGAAGATTATCTTGATCTGATATATCTGGATCCTTTTTACAGAATATACTTTCATGATAAGTCATTTATTGATTATTCTGCCGATTCTGATGATATGAAAACTCAGCTGGCAAAGTTCAGCCAAAGAGACGCTGATAATTATGATAGTTTTATTGCATACGTCAAACAACTTTATAAAGCAGTTATTGAAGACGAATTAGGCAGTTCTCCTTTTAAAGTTAAAACTTTACTTACTTTTTTACCTGAAGCTCTTCGGTTAAAGGCCTTAAATCCATGTTATAATGTAGTTTCAAGGTTTTTCCAGCATCCCAATAACAGATTCACATTCTCGTTTCATCCTTTGTTTATAGGAGGAAGTCCGTTCCGTTCTCCTTCGGTATATTTAATGATTCCTTATCTGGAGAAAAGCGGTGGTGTCTGGTTCACAAAAGGAGGAATGTACAGTCTGGTGAAGGCATTTGAAAAATTATTCTTGAAACTAGGCGGAAAAATAAAAACCGGCTGCGAAGTATCGGAAATTGTTATTAAGGATAATAAAGCAGCGGGAGTTCGTGTCGGTGATGATTTTTATGAATCCGATATTGTCGTTTCAAACGCACATTTTGCCCACACATACCTTGATCTGATCCATGAGGAAAATCGAAAGAAATGGACTGACCGCAGGGTAAAGAAACTTGATTATTCCATGAGCACTTTTCTTATATATCTTGGGGTTAAAAAACAGTATCCGCAGTTAAAGCACCATACTCTGATACTTTCGGAACGTTATAAAGAGCTTGTAAAAGATATATTTGACCGTAAAGTTCTGCCGGAGGATTTTTCAATGTACCTTCATGTTCCTTCGCGTACTGATCAGAATATGGCTCCGCCGGGAAGTGAAAGCATGTACATTCTGATACCGGTACCGAATCTTAAGGCTGATATCAACTGGCAAATTAAAGCCGGTCAATATGCAGATAAGATTTTAAAATTCCTCGAAGAAGATTTTGGTCTTACTGACCTCAGAGCAAATATCGAGGTAAAAGAAATATTTACTCCTGAAGATTTTAAAACCAGGAGAAACAACTATCTTGGCAGTGCCTGGGGAGTTGAGCCAAGGCTAACCCAGACTGCGATTTTCAGACCCTCAAATAAAAGCGGGGATATTAAAAATCTTTATTTGGTTGGTGCCAGCACTCATCCCGGTGCAGGTGTTCCCGGCGTACTGCTCTCCGCCGAGGTAACTGAAAAAGTAATATTGAGTGATTTTGGAGTTCCATTTCAAAAACTTAAAATAGAAAATCAATTAGTATAAAAGGAAGAAAAAATGAAATACTGGTTTGATGCCGAACATAAAGCTGCTTTTACTTATGCCAAGTCCATGACAAAGATATATTCAAAAAGCTTTTATATATCTTCCTTAATGCTCCCTAAAGAAAGAAGATGGGCAACCTTTGCACTTTACGGTTTCTGCCGCTATGCAGATAATATGATTGATAATCCGCGTAATAGATCGGTGCAGGAGCTTCTCGCTGAAACCGGATTTATGAAACATGAGTTGAGAATTGCATATAAGACAGGGGAATCAGAACATCCGGTGGTAAAATCCTTTATAGCTGTTGCAAAGAGATATAAAATTCCAATTGAGTATCCCCTGGAACTGCTTGAAGGTGTTGAAATGGATTTAACAAGGTCACGCTACCAGACTTTTGATGACTTATATTTATTCTGTTACAGAGTAGCTGGCGTTGTCGGATTAATGATGACACATGTATTAGGCTTTAAAGATGAAAAAGCCTTTGAATATGCTGAGAAATTAGGCATTGCCATGCAGCTGACTAATATTCTCCGGGACGTCAGGGAAGATAAAAACTTGAACCGGATTTATCTGCCGCTGGCAGAACTGACTAAATTCGGGATCTCGGAATCAGACATACACGACGAAAATATGACTCCGAAGCTGAAAAGATTTATGAAATTCCAGATCAAGCGTGCACAGGATTATTATGATTATGCAAATAACGGAATTCAGCTGCTGGACAAAAAATCCCAATTTGCAATTTACTCTGCCAGCAGGATATACAACGGAATACTGCACAAGTTGGAAAACCAGAATTTTAATCCTTTTTTGGGCCGGGTGTTTATTCCCCAGATGAAGAAAATTTCAATCTTATTCAAAGAAATATTGAAAACCAGGATTCCTCTGATTGGAAGAACCGTACTTTAATTTACTCTTAAAGGTAATGATGTGAATTGGATAATAAATATTTTAGCGTTACTGATTGCATACATATTCATGGAGTTTGCCGCATGGTCCATGCACAAATATGTGATGCATGGATTCATGTGGAAAATCCACAAGGACCACCATATTAAAGATCACCCCGGCAAATTAGAAAGGAATGATTTATTCTTTATTGTGTTTGCCTTACCCGCAATATTGCTGATTTATATCGGATACGAGGGGGGTGCACTGAATCTTCCTTTCTGGTTTGGTCTTGGAATATCGCTTTATGGAATCTCCTATGTGTTTGTGCATGACATATTTATCCACCAGAGGATTAAACTTTTCAGGAATGCGGATTCAGCTTATTTCAAAGCCATGCGCAGAGCCCATAAAATACATCATAAACATATTCAGAAGGAAAATAGTGAGAGTTTCGGATTTCTATGGGTACCAAAAAAATATTTTAATCCCTCCTATAGCGGAAAGTGACCGGTTATAATAGTGGCTCTTTACTGGCAGGTTAATATATTCGCTATTATCATTCCGCTTATTTTTAGTTTTCATCCGAAGATCAAATTTTATAAAAACTGGTACGCTTTCATTCCGTCGCTGCTGCTGCCATTAATTCCATTTATTATATGGGACTCTTATTTTACTGCAGCAGGGGTATGGGGCTTCAATCCGGAATATATTTCGGGAATAGAACTGATAAACCTTCCGCTGGAAGAATGGATGTTTTTTATTTGCATTCCTTATGCATGTCTTTTTACGTATGCCAGTCTTAAAATAATAGTTCCTGAAAACTACATGATAACCATTCCCAAACCGCTCACATTATTATTGATTTTGCTGCTTGCTGCTGTGGGGTTCATGAGTTTTTCAAAAGTTTATACATCAGTCACTTTTATCCTGACTGCAGTATTTTTGGCGATACATATATTTATCCTTAAATCAGATTATCTGGATCGGTTTTATTTAGCCTACCTAATAATTTTTGTTTTTCCTTTTCTTATCATTAACGGAATATTGACCGGGTCATTTTTAGGGAATCAGGTTGTTTGGTACAACAATAACGAAAACCTTAATTTAAGGATATTAACAATTCCGGTTGAAGATTTCATATATGGTATGCTTTTATTCCTTTCTAATGTGACCATATATGAATTATTATTAAAGAGAAGGAAGCTCAGCAGTTGAATGTACCGGGTGATTCACAAATTGCAATTATTTCTATTGACAAAAATAGAATGAATAATTAAATTTACTGACTAATATTTTTCATTTTCCGCGATAGCTCAATGGTGGAGCATTCGGCTGTTAACCGAAGGGTTGCAGGTTCGAGTCCTGCTCGCGGAGCAAGGCCCCAGA
>DJMM01000091.1 GCA_002435365.1 Ignavibacteriales bacterium UBA6490 | reverse complement strand
ATGATTTTCCTAAAATAGTATCAAATGATGCTAACTATAAATTAATAGACTGAGGAAATGAGAAGGACTATCTGTAAAAAGTAGTCCCAAAATAAAGATATCAGAAAATAATAGATGGAGGTTTTGAGATGTTCAAATCCTTTAAGTTTTGTGTTTTGATTTTTCTTTTATTCACATCAGGTACAACTGCTCAGATACAGCAGGGTGAGAATAAATTTATTTATGGAGTGTACCTTGATATGGTTGACAGTATGAACCAGACTGTTTATAATTATGTGGATAGTCTGAAGATGAATACTATTGTGCAGTATGCAAACTATAACAATCCTTATCAATGGGGATATCTGAGTAAATATACTGTTATAGCAAGCAGGTCGGTAGATTCAACCACAGATTTTGTAAACTACTATTCCAGTGGTTATTACACAAAGTGGGAAGCAGAGGATGTAACCAGCAATTCTGGCACAGGTTTCAGAGCAAATTACGGGGGTAGCACAGTATATAATAACAGAAACTGCTGGACTACCGGCTCAGAGACTTCTCACTCCGGAGAACTGATGCTACGCGGACCTTATTACAGGCAGGATAAAAATTATAAACTTCTATATTTAACTCAGGAAATTAATTATGTACTGAAATTTGAAATAGCAAAGACTAATTTAATTCCATTCAATCCTTTGCCTGGAGATTCAATATGCAGGGTTGCAGTGGTCTTTACATACCTGGATGACAAAGATGACAGCATAAGTTTAACATTATCCAGCCGGACCTTTTATGACTCCTCTTTTACATCTGACGAATTTCACAGTTTTTCCTTGAATTATACTTATCCGCAGGAGTTCCGTCAGGCTATTGAGAAGACTACCTTCATGGGTACTGAAAATCCCTTGAGTTTTAATGATACAGAGAACGGGACAGGAATAGAATTCCAGGTAACCTGGTATGGAAAAAGACAGATCTTCATTGATTATTTCCAGGTGTATGATGAAAGAATCGGCAGGCAAATTGCCCAGGATAGCGAAGGTGTAAAATACTTTGTTAAACAATTTGTCGATAGATATTCAAGTCCCTGGAATATCAAATATTTTTTCACAATAAGTGAGCCGCAGACAATTGATCATTATACACCGATGAAAATAGTGGAAGAAGCACTTCGTGAAAAAGGTAAGATCGGTATTTCCGAATTTTACCCTCAATGGCCTGGTATGCGTAACGGTGACTGGACTATAGAAAAGTATAAGAATATGATAAATCCCCAGAGGATAAATGTGGAATTTATCAGCAATGGAATAATACCACAGCCGATACTTGAGAATAACCAGCAGCATGCAAGACTTCAGGAAGCCTGGCAGGCTGATAATGATTTCTGGTATGAAACAATGATCGGTACTCCCTACCGTTATAAATGGACTAATCCCTGCTTTTTGCGCTACCCCACAAATGCGGAGATGAATTCTTCTTTGATGATGGCACTGGCTCATGGTGCAAAAGGAGTACTGGTATGGAAACTTATTGTAACAAATCAACAGAAGAGAGAAGTAAATTGCGACGATTCTCTAGTTTATTACCGGGTATTGATAGACAGAATTACTGATACTACATTTACCCCTGATTTGTTATATGAATATTATAGAGATTATTCACCCGGCAGCGGGCGGGTTCAGAATGACATGTTGGTTTTCCGTTACCCGGTCACTTCGATACGATTCGGGCAGAATAAGAATTGCAATTCGAAATATCATTTCCTCTGCCCGAATCACTCAGTGACCGGGGATTGAGTAATATTCAATCAGTCAATCATCCAATCATTCAATCTTTTAATAAATAAACAAATACGATTCCGATTAAGTCGGTCTGTCGCCCTGATCTTCCTCGCCCCGTCATCCGCCACTGGTCCGTCATTTTGGCTGGGATAGACGGAGGAGTGCCGGTGGAAGGCCGGCTCAACGCCGGAGGACCAACCCAATCAGAACCTGACCGAAACCCAGTTGGGATTATTAATAATTGCTATTTGTTTGTAATTTGGGGGAGTTTCTTTACCTGCCACGCTAAAATCAGAATTAAGTAATAACCCCATCAATCAATTATCTTATTTCCCAGGTTGTCAGACGGAAGTTCAAACCGTTAACAAATGAGGGTATAAAGGTCTTTTTTTTAAAGCGAAGGCTGATTATATTTATTAATTAAAAAATTTGGAGATTTTATGGCAAAGCAGCAGTCATTCGCTGATAAAGCAAAAGGAAAAAAGAAGGTCGAAGGCGTTAACGTAAAGCTTATTAAGGCTGTTAAAAGCAGTAAGGGCACTATTAAATTCAACGAGCGTTTTGTTAAGCTGGACGATATCAGCAAAGTTACCGAGATTAAGTAAATCAGTGAAAAAAAGCGGTTTTTACCGCTTTTTTTGTTTATACCAGGGAACCCACATCAAGTCCGTTTTTCCTTTGATTTCTCAGCAAAATTATTATCTTTGAGTTAAAACTTCACTGAACCCGCTTTGGTTCTGGTATTCTTTAATTCTATTCACTAAAACGAGGTAACAGATGTCTCCACCCATGAAACTAAAACTACTGGGACTAAAGGATATAGACCGTCTTCCGCAGCTTAAAATGCTGAGCGAGGATGAGAGATCAGATATAAAAGCAGTCGCACATGTACTGCCATTCCGTACCAACAATTATGTTGTTGAACAATTGATAGACTGGAACAATGTTCCTAATGATCCCATTTTCATTCTGAATTTCATGCAGCCGGATATGCTAAGCCGTGACCAGTTTTCAAGGATTAGCAATGCACTTAAGAAAAATCTTCCCCGGCAGGAAATACAAAAAATTGTAAACGGCATCAGGAATGAACTTAATCCCCACCCTGCAGGCCAGATGGATTTAAACGTCCCGATAATGAACGGGGAGATGGTACCCGGTGTACAGCATAAATACCGTGAGACCTGCCTGGTATTCCCTTCCACGGGACAGACCTGTCACGCTTACTGTACTTTCTGCTTCCGGTGGCCGCAGTTCATTGGAGATACAGACATGAAGTTTTCCACCGACGAGTCCAGAAAATTTCAGGAATATATTAAAGCGCATAAGGAAATAACAAATATTCTTATTACCGGTGGTGATCCGCTTGTAATGAGCACTGCAAATCTAAGGCAGTATATAATGCCGCTGCTCAGTAAGGATTTCAGCCATATTCATTCAATCAGGATCGGCACGAAAGCACTTGCTTACTGGCCTTACAGATTTATTTCGGATAAGGACTCCGATGATCTTCTCAGGCTTTTCGAAACAGTCGTCAGATCGGGGAAGCATCTCTCCATAATGGCTCACTTCAACCATTATAAAGAGATGGGTACAGATGCTGCTGTTGAAGCAATTAAAAGAGTAAGAAATACAGGCGCCGAAATAAGAACACAGTCTCCACTTCTGAACCACATTAATGATGACCCTGAAGTATGGACAAAGATGTGGAGAAACCAGGTAGCACTCGGAATGATACCATACTATATGTTCATTGAAAGAAATACCGGTGCGCAAAATTATTTTTCCGTTCCGCTGTTCCGGGCATTTGAAATTTTCAGGGATGCATTTAACCAGGTTTCGGGTTTAAGCAGAACAGTACGGGGACCCTCAATGTCTGCCATCCCCGGCAAGGTTGCGATTGAAGGAATAACAGAAATAAATGATGAAAAAGTGTTTGTACTTTCCTTCCTGCAGGGAAGAAACCCGGATTGGGTAAAACGCCCCTTCTTTGCAAAGTACGATAAGAATGCAACCTGGTTAACTGAACTTGAACCGGCACTCGGGGAAAGAAGGTTCTTCTATCAGAAAGAAATGGATAAGATAAGGGCCGGCCAAAAAAACAGCATGTTCTTTTTCAGCAGACATGAAGAAAATTTATTGGTTGCCTAGATTTAATAATCTTCTATTATAATATGGTTTGCACGGAGGATGCTGAAAAGTTCAAGACTTATTGTTCCTTCAAGCTGGAGCAGATGTTCCTTGATCTCCAATCCTCCGGAATAACCGGTAAGCGAGCCATTTATGCCGATAACCCTGTGACAGGGGATTACAATCGGAACAGGATTTAAGGAGTTGGCTCCGCCTACAGCTCTCACCGAACCCGGATTCATTATCCTTGTCGCCAGAGTTTTATAAGAAATAGTCTCCCCATACCTTATCTTTTTTACTTCATTCCATACCTGCATCTGAAAATCAGTACCGATTATATCAAGCGGTATTTCAAATACTTTTCTTTCAAGGTTTAAATACTCATGCAGCTGCCTGAATACGCCGTACATATAAGGATCGTCGGGATGAAGCCGGGTAAGATTAGCAGTCTTATATTCCTGCTCCTTATTATTTAAATAAATTCTGCGGATACCCTTCCCGGATGAGAAAACTTTGAAATGAATATCGGAAATTCTTGCAGATGCGTAGTATAAATTCTCAACCGGGTTCATTTAAATAAAGCTTATTCTTTTCGTTTCAATTTATAAAAAAAATTTTACAGACAAAATTATTTTTAAAATTAAATTAATTTTTTTTTGCCGGTAAAATTTTTTTGTTGTACAATAATAAGAATCACGACCAGATTGATGTAAGATGTGGTCCTTTTTCTGCCCTTACGGCTTATTTCCGGACATATCCGGCAGCCGATGCATTTTTTCAGAAAATAAAAATTGATTCCTGGTTTTTAAAAAAGCGGTATCCTGCAGAAGGACACCGCTTTTCAAACATGATTACCGGGATGGTCAGGCTGATCTTATTATTGACAGGAAGGAATCTGCTTTAAGGCAGGCACCGCCTACCAGCGCACCGTCAATATCTTCCTGCTTTAACAATTCAGCCGCATTATCGGGCTTTACGCTTCCGCCGTACTGTATTATTATATTGCCGGCAACAGCAGGTGAGAATTTCTCACCGATAACATTTCTTATAAATTTATGCGCTTCCTGCGCCTGTTCCGGTGTTGCTGTTCTGCCTGTACCAATAGCCCACACCGGTTCGTATGCAATTATAATTTTATTAACATCATCCTCACCTAAACCGGCAAGTCCTTCTTCAAGCTGTGTCTTCAGAACTTCATTCGTAATCCCCTTTTCTCTTTCCTCCAGAGTTTCGCCGATACAAAAAACCGGTTTTAGCCCGGAGCCAAGTGCTTTTTTGATTTTAAGATTTATCATTCCGTTCGTTTCCCTGAATATGGTTCTCCGCTCCGAGTGTCCGATTATCACATACTCGCATCCTGCACTTTTCAGCATAGCGGCGGAAATTTCACCGGTAAAAGCTCCCTGCTCCTCAAAATACATATTCTGTGCTCCGAGCTTAATTATACTTCCCTTTAATAAAGAAGAAGCAAGTGATAGCGATGTATAAGGGGGACACACAATAACGGTGCAGCCCGCTTCCGAGTTTCCGATACCTTTTTTTAAGCCATTCAGCAGTTCAGCAGTAGCATCAAGGTCATTGTACATTTTCCAATTGCCGGCAATTACTTTTTTTCTCATTTTTATCCTTAATAAATTTTTGACTTTCAAAGTTACTAAAGTAGGCTGCAGTAATCCACACATGGAACAATCGGAAAACAAAACATCCGGTAAAAAACTGCCTTCGCAGGTTAAACTGCTCGGTGCAGTAAGTCTTTTTACTGACATCGCCAGCGAGATGCTGTATCCTATCACGCCAATTTTTTTAACAGCAGTAATCGGATCTTCCATGGCAGTGGTGGGACTGATGGAAGGTCTTGCTGAAATTACCGCGGGATTCCTCAAAGGGTATTTCGGTTTTTTGTCGGATAAGATTAAGAAGAGATCGCTTTTCGTAACGCTTGGTTATTCTGTTTCAGCTTTATCGAAACCGCTGCCGGGTTTGTTTCCAGCACTTGGAGTGGTGCTCGGTTCGAGAATTACAGACAGAATAGGTAAGGGAATACGAACGGCACCGCGCGATGCATTGCTGGGAAGCTACTCTGATAACAACAGCGGAGCAATATTCGGATTCCACAGAGGCATGGATACGCTGGGCGCAGCAATCGGTCCTTTAATCAGCCTGCTGCTGCTTGAACTTTATCACGAAAATTACAGGCTGATCTTTATCCTGGCTTTTATACCTTCACTTGTTGCTGTGGGATTTACGCTTTTTGTAAAGGACAAAAAGATTCACAAAACGCCCGGCCCGAAATTAAACTTGAGGGAATTCTGGAACGGTGCCCCCCGTAAGTATAAAATGCTTCTGACTCTGCTTACACTTTTCTCCCTTGTAAACAGCAGTGATGTATTCCTGATTCTCAGGTCTGTAAATGAAGCAGGTTCCCCGGTAACCGGAATCGCAGCATATATATTTTACAATATTGTTTATGCAGCTTTTTCTTTTCCGGCGGGAAAATTAGCCGACCGTTTTGGAAAGCACAGGATAATGGGAACGGGATTGCTGATATTTTCATTTGTATATGCGGGATTTGCACTGGCATCGGGAATAATTATAATATTTCTGCTATTCGGCATTTATGGAATTTATGCCGCAGGAACGGAAGGAATATCAAAGGCATGGATTTCCGATATCGTTCCGGATGAAAAAAGAGGTTCGGCCATAGGCCTGTTGACAATGCTTGTAAGTTTTGCGGCTTTTGCAGGTTCTCTGATGACCGGATTACTGTGGGATCTTGCAGGTCCGTCGCTTCCTTTTTTTATATCCTCATTTACTGCACTGATTATCGGGGCAGTCCTTTTATTTATGAAGGAATAAACCCTCCCTTCAATGTGAATAGTCATTTTAGTATCTTTATTATTAATAATTTTTGAAGAATGAAAAACAAAAAAACTGCTGTTGCGGCGGTAAGCGGCGGAATGGACAGCTGTGTGGCAGCCGCTTATTCATTAATAGATTACGACACTGCGTTTCTTCATGTAAATTATGGCCAGAAAACTGAAGAGCGCGAGTTAAAAGCCTTTAATGACATTGCCGATTTCTTCGGAATAAGCAAAAGGCTGGTTATTGACTATTCCCATTTTTCTGTAATGGGAGGCTCTTCGCTTACAGACAAAAGTATGGGGGTCAGAAAGGCGGATCTGGAAAATAAATCAATACCGGATTCCTACGTCCCTTTCAGAAACGCAAACATACTTTCGGCATGTGTAAGCTGGGCAGAAGTTCTGGGTGCTGAAGCTGTTTTTATCGGTGCCGTTTATGAAGATTCAAGCGGGTATCCTGACTGCAGACCCGAATTTTTTTCTGCATTTGAAAAAATGGCTGATCTTGGAACAAAACCGGAAACTGTAATAAAAATTAAAGCTCCGATTATCCATTATTCCAAAAAGCAGATTGTTGAAAAAGGAATTGAACTTGGTGCGCCTCTTCATCTTACATGGTCCTGTTACCAGGAACAGGAGGAAGCCTGCGGAATCTGTGACAGCTGTGCATTAAGATTAAGAGGTTTCAAGCAAGCAGGGATTGAAGATCCCATAAAATATAAAATAAGACCGGAGTATAAATAAAAATGAAAGATAAAATAAAACTGCTTGAAGTATTTGAAAATATGTACCCCGGCAGGGATTACACTGTAATTCATACTGCCCCGGAGTTTACGTCATTGTGCCCCAAAACAGGTCAGCCCGATTTTGCGGTTATAACAATGGAGTATATTCCGGACAAACTCTGTGTGGAGCTGAAATCCCTTAAACTTTATCTTAACTCTTACAGGAATGACGGCATTTATTTCGAAAGCGTTACAAATAAAATTCTTGATGACCTGGCAAGTGTAACAAAACCGAGATACATGCTTATAACTGCTGAATTCAATGTAAGGGGGGGTATTTCGTCGATAGTGAAGGCAGAATATTTTCAGAAGGAAAAATAGAAAAGTATGCCCGTTTCCTCAAAAAACAAATTTATTACTGAAAGGAATAAGCTGTTCAGGGAACACCGGAAACAGAAAGATTCCTTTAAATTCAGTATAAGCTATAGTATTCTTGTTGAGGAATATATCCGCAAAATTGCAGCGGGCACAAAATATGATTTTGCGGTTGCGTCTTCAGGGAGTTTCAGCAGGCACGAGCTGTCCCCGTATTCCGATATCGATTTAATGATAATAGGACATCAGCCTGATGCCCACCGGGAAAAAATTTCGGGTCTTCTGACATCCTTATGGGATAACGGTATCGAGGCATCACACGTTGTGAGGGATTTTTCAGATATCGGCAGATTTCTTGAGACAGACCTTCACTCTTTCACCCAATTTTTTGAAACAAGGTTCCTGCTTGGTTCTTCAGAGGTCTATCATCAATGGACCAGACAGCTCTTTGCCTCCATTGGTGAGACTGAACAGAAAAGGCTCCTGAATGAACTGATTTCCGATATGCAGAACCGTTATGAAAAATACGGCGATTCCCCAAAAGTGCTGGAGCCAAATATTAAAAACAGTGCCGGCGGGCTGCGTGATTTTCAGTTGATCGAGTGGATGTACATTATTAAGCACAAAACACTGCTGAACTGGCAGACAGAATCCACCCAGGCGGAGATATTTTTGAATATCCTTGTGGATCAGAATTACACAACTCCTGCCGAAAGTCAGAGGGTAATTAACAGTTATAAACTTCTTTTGACCGTGCGAAATCTGCTGCACCTGATTTCAGAACAGAAGAACGACAGGTTCGAATTCAGTTTTCAGCCGGAAGTGGCTTCTGAAACCACAAAAAGAGAAGACAGTCTGGCCTTCTTTATGAAGGATTATTTCAATGCCGCCAATATCATCAACCGTTTTTCAAAATCAGTAATAAAAAGATTCCAGTTTGAAATATCAAATCCCATCCCTGATTCACTTGCAATTGTTCTTGATGAGAACTTTATTATTAAGGGCAAAACAATATCCTCCACTGATTCAGCACCAATGAGCCTTTCGGATATTCTCCGGGGTTTTTATTACCGGGGAAAATATTCAGCATATTTTGATGAATACCTGAGATCTAAAATAGTGGAGACTGTTGAAAGCAAAATCAGATTTAATCCCAGTGAAATCGAATCTTCGGTGTTTTTCAGAGAGATATTACGACTTGAAAAAAATGTCGGAATTACACTCAGCGTTATGAATGAGCTTGGTGTACTCGGAACATTTATGCCGGAATTCGGGGATATGGCAGGTTTCTTCCAGGCCGGAGTTTATCACAGCTATACCTCCGATGAACATACCCTTGTGGCAATAAGGAATCTTGAGAAACTTGACCGGGATACTTCCATACTCGGTAAAATATATAATAATTTCAAAAACAAGGAATTACTCTATTTAGCGCTGCTGTTTCATGATATCGGAAAACCGATCGCAATACCGGGTCATGAAATAATCGGTGCAGAAATGGCCTCCTCAATAATGAGCCGTCTGGGATACGGCGACGAAGAAACAGAACGTGTCAGTTTTCTTGTTAAAAACCATTTACTGATGGAGCAGGTAGCTTTCAGAAGAAATCTGAATGACCCCGATACATTAAACAGCTTTTCCCTGAATTTTAATTCGGTAGAGGAACTAAACCTTCTTTACCTGATAACCTATGCGGATCTTTCAGCAGTAAACTCAGCAGTATGGACCTCATGGAAAAGCGAACTGCTTTCGGAACTATACGGAAAAGCAAAGTCGATGATTGAAGAACAGATCACCGGCGAGGAACTTCTTATTGCTTCCGCCAATAATGTAAAAAATGTGGCAAAGTATTCGCAGAAACTTTCCGAAGACCATGTTAAGGAACATATCGATTCTATTAATGATATTACCTATGCTCATTTTTTCTCGGATGAAGAGATTGCAAGGCATGTTGAAGAAATAAGAACCGGCGTTAGCCTTTCCGTAATATTCAAAGAGACAAGTGATTTTACAAATATGACCGTGATTACAAAAGATACCCCCGGTCTGCTTTCGAAAATTTGCGGGGTTCTTTCTATCAACGACGCCAATATTCATGACGCACGCATTTTTACGCGCCGGGACGGCATCGTCATTGATACTTTTAATGTAACGGATTTCAGAACCCATAAAAAACTTGATAAAGAAACATACGGTGACATCGAAAAATACCTGTCCGATGTTCTTCGCGGAATAGTACAGCTTAATACTGAATTTGCAGGTATGAAGTCAAAATGGAAAAGGATAGAAAATAAGTTATTTAAAAGAACTGGCAAGGTGAAGATCAAGTTCGAAAAACATAAAAAATTTACAATCATTGATGTTTTCTCTCCTGACAGACTGGGGTTCCTTTACCAGGTTACCAACAAAATGAATGAGCTCGGACTGATAATCTATTTTGCAAAGATTGCCACAAAAGGAGATGATATTGTGGACTCTTTCTATGTACTGGACAGGAACGGCAAGAAAGTCTCGCCAAACGATCATGATCTTATCGAAACTGAGCTGACAGAAACTATAACAAATATTTTATAAGGTGCAGAATTGAATTTTATGGAAAAGGAAAAACCAATCGGGGTATTTGATTCCGGAATAGGAGGATTAACTGTTGTAAAGAGACTGGCATCGGTTCTCCCGGAGGAAAATATAGTATATTTCGGAGATACTGCACGGGTGCCATACGGTTCAAAATCCAATTCTACTGTTATAGAGTATGCGCTGCAGGATGCCAGATTCCTGATGAGTAAAAATGTTAAGGCTATTGTGGTTGCCTGCAATACAGTCTCCTCTGTTGCATTAAATGAATTAAAGAAAAATTTCGATGTGCCGATAATAGGCATGATTGAACCGGGTTCAAATACTGCGATTAATAGTACAAAAAACGGGAGGATCGGCATTATCGGAACAAGGGCTACAATCAATAATAAAGCATATTCAGCAGAGATAAAAAAAACAAATCCGAATTTGCATGTGTATGAAAAAGCATGCCCGCTTTTTGTTCCCCTGGCAGAAGAAGGATGGGTTGATCATGAAGCCACCAGGCTCATTGCTCATGAATATCTGGATGAACTCCGCAGAGAAGGTATAGATACACTGGTTCTGGGGTGTACACATTATCCCATTTTGGCAGATGTAATTCAGGAAGCCGCCGGAAAGGATGTCCAGCTTATTGATTCCGGTGTAGCTTCCGCTGAACTTGTAAAACAGGAACTCGACAGATTCAACCTTCACACCAACCGGTTTGCTGTGGGAAATCAGGAATTCTATGTTTCGGATATACCTGCTAAATTCAAAGAGATAGCGGAGCTGTTTTTAAGCAAACCGGTAAAGCACGTCACGAAGATCGATCTTGAAGAACTGACAGCATAACTAATTTTCGAACAGCTTTTTCAACTCATCGTAATCGGTAGTTTTTCCCAGCGCAAGCATAAGCTTTATTCTTGCCTTTTGTCCATTAAGATAATCGCTGAAAATAACCCCTATACGGTGCAGCCATTTTCCGGCGCCGGGATAACTGTAAATATCAAGTGTTTCTCCGGCAGGGCATCTGGAAACAAGTATTACCGGAATCTTTTTTTCAACGACATACCTGATCCCCTCAAATGCTGCCGGAGGAACATTGCCGACCCCGAGCGCTTCCACTACAAGTCCTTCCGCTCCTGAATCTGCAGATAGTCTGAAAAACTTTTCATCCATACCTGCATAAACCGTAAGCATATCCACATTCGTGTTTATTGCAGAGGTTTCGATATGCTCCAGCTTTCTAGGAAGCCGGTTTAAAATAACCCTTCCGTTCTGGACAAAACCGAGAGCCCCGAAGTCAAGACTGCTGAACGTATCAACTTCATCGGTGAATATCTTGGTCACTTCGCTGGCCGCATTTATTTCTCCGTTAAGACAAACAAGCACACCCAGATCCCGGCAGTTTTTATTAAGACAGATGCTCACCGCATCCATTAAATTGCGGGGGCCGTCCCAATCAGCATCGGAGCTGTTTTTCATCGAGCCGATCACAACCACCGGTATGCTTGTCTTGATTGTCAGATCAAGCAGGTACGCAGTTTCTTCAAGTGTATCGGTTCCGTGAGTTACTATTACCCCCGAATAATTTTCTTTTTCAAGTTCCTGATTGATGCTTTTTGAAAGTGCAAGCATAAGTTCAGGGGTCATATGCGGACCGGGATACTTCCCGAAATCATGAACAACAATTTCTGCGGCTTCTTTTGCCCGGGGAATCATATTCATAAGTTCAGAACCCGAATACCTGGGTACGGCACCGCCTGTATTTTCATCAATTCCCATTGAGAAAGTTCCGCCTGTAAAAACGATCAGTATCTTTTCCATATGCAAATAATTAAAAAATAAAAATAACCAGAAGGATTTGTTTCAGAAAGTATGTCCGAATTCCATAAAGAAACCGGTTGTCTCTTCGGAAAAACCAAAATCCAGTCTTGCCACAAAAGTATCAAAATAAAACCTTAAACCGGCAACGGAATTCATTTTCCAGCCGGCAGAACTAATCTGTTCTGTTTTAGACCACACATTTGCAGCATCCAGCCCCAGTACTCCGCCCAACCTCCAAATTAAAGGAAACCTAAGCTCGGCAGTTGCTACCGATGCAATTTTATCCAGAAATCTGTCCTGTGCATAGCCTCTTAAAGATCCGCTTCCCCCCACCGAAAGAAGATTTTGTACGGGAATATCCGGACCGATTATTCCCTGCAGCATAACTCTTGCGGCAAATATTGTTTTGGGGTAAAATAATTCCGCATAATATTGAGTGGTCAGAGATATTCTTTCAAATGTAATATTATTGAAATCAAGATCCGGTGCATATTCAATCTCACCATCAATTACGATACCGGCGGAAGGATTAATAAAGCTGTTCCGGGTGTCGTATCTGAAGCTGGAATATATACCGTAATATTTTGTTTTTGAAGAACTCAACCCGCTGAATGATTTTAACCTGCTGTTCTCTTCAAATTCAAAATTTCTGACCGATTTAAATTTTAAGCCCCCCTGCAAAACAAGATATGAGGTAATTCCCCTGCCCAGCTGCAATTTAAATTCAAGCTGTTCGCGGGTATAGAATTCACGATCTCCAAAAGCCGAACTGTTCCCAATCCCGAAAAAACTGTTCTTTAACATCCTGTAGTATTCGAAAATAACATCTACCGCAAGCGGATACAAAGTTCTTTGCCGGAGCTCAAAATCAGGAATGGAAAAAACAACCTTGTAAGATCTCATCCCTTTTGTACTGTTAAATGCAGTTACATCAATTGATTCCCGATAACCCAGCTGGCTAAGCAGAAAAACTTTAAGACCATAGCCCAGTCCAAGTTCCGTGTCATATGATAAAAACGGCAGCGCATCCCAGTTTGACAAATCAGTCGGGGCATCCGGTTTCGTTATACCGGATAAACCGAGTTCTGCAAGCACGCCATAATGATCGGAACAAAAAATATTATTCCTGCTCTTGTTAAATACCACAACTGTTTTTTTAAGGGGATCATTCCCGAATTTATTGTTTATGAATATATAGTCAATTCTTCGAGAAACTGTATCTCCGGGTGAATAATTTTCTTCATTCATTGAATAATGAACATTCCCGTTATTTACCGGATCCCATGTATAACCTGCATCTTCACCGTTTGAGAAACAATCGGTCAGTCTGTTCATTGCCATGAAGTTCAAAAGTTCAGGGGAATCGGGCGTACAATTTAAATCGCCGCCCAGAATTACAGCATTACCGGAAAGCTCACTCAAATAATCTGATAAGCAGGATAATTCATTGCTCCTGTCTTCGGAACCAGATGAGTCCTGGTCTGCCGAAAGATGAGTGTTGATAAGTATAATTTCTTTCCCCTGCACCTCTATTTTGCCTGCTACTGCAAAAATTGCATCGTCAAAATGAAGTGACAACGCATCTCCATGCAGACCGAACAGACCCGACAACTTAATTGCATCGGTCTCTTCAAGCCTGAGCTCCTTTTTTGCAAGTATGGCATTACCTTCCTTTAAATTTACCGGGAGCCCGAAGGGTCCAATTTTAAATCCCGCGTTGCATACCTGGTGTATTTCGTTATATCCAAGCAGTTCCGCAAGTCGTGATGTGTATGAGGGGGCTGGATTTGCTTCCTGCAGAAAAATAACATCGGGGTCCAGGACTTTCAGTTCATCGCACAGAATAGAAAACCTGGCCTCTCTTACGGAATCATCTTCATATTCTGACATTTTGAATACTCCGCTGTAATCAAGACCTGACCATACATTAATGGTAAGTACTTTAAGATTACCGTTTCCCTGTGCTGCTGTATAGTCCGGCAGCACGGCAAGAAGAAAGATCGACAGCAGGAATTTTATCACCAGATCCATCATTAAAGATCCTATAAAAATTACAAGTAGTGATTAAATCGGCGCTGTTAAATATACACTTATTTCATAATTACGGATAGAGCTTTCTGTCAGCACTTTATTAATATCCGCGCTGAAAATCCGGGAGAAAACCAGTACCCGGTACCGCTAAAGTTATAATATGAGACAGTAATTTTATTTAGATACACTACTTTAGTATATTTAACTTCAGAATCTGAAGGTTTTCAGATGGCACAAAAAATGCTTTTTAGCTAAAGTCTGTTATTATATTTTCATAAAAGAAATAATTAAGGCTGAATCGACAAGGAAATCCTGGATTGTTGTTGTTGTTACCAAAAAGGACTTCTGATTCAGCCTTTTCTATTTATTGTTTCTCGCCCGATTTTTAATTATGTTCTCACCTAATTTAACAAATCACAGGAGTGTTTATGCCCGACATTAATGTTAACTATTTGGCTGTTCTGGTCTCGGCTTTAGTGTCATTCGGACTAGGTGCTATCTGGTATTCCCCTTCCATGTTCGGTAAGCAATGGATGTCTGCAATCGGAAAAACAGAAGATGAACTACGAGAAGGGGGAGGAATGGCTATGATATTTAGCCTCACTCTTATTGTATGGCTTGTTGCATCGTATATTCTTGCAGTTATTATCAATTTTGCAAAGGCTGAATCACTGGGAAATGGACTTATAATAGGATTCCTTTGCTGGTTTGGTTTTGCAGCGTCTTTGAGCCTGATGAATAATCTGTATGAAAGAAAAAGCCCGGCTTTATGGCTCATTAATTCAGGATATTCGCTTGTAGCCTTTTTAATAAGCGGGGCAATTCTGGCGGTGTGGAAATAAACATAATATCATCCGCTCATCATTATTTTTTCAGCTTTTAACAACAAATTGCGTAAAAGCGAAACATTCCCGGGTCGTTTTCGTCTTAACCAGAAATAAGGAGATATACATGAAAACGACTGTACTGCATATTTTTACCATTGCCAGCCTGGCTTTACTGGCAATGGTATTTTCTTCCTGTACATCAACAGAAACCATAAAACCAGGTAAAACCGACGCCGATAAGGTGCTGTCATTCCATAAATTCGAGGATGGGTATAGAAGTCTTTATGAAGTAAGCTTCAAGGACAATAAGATTGTTTCCATTCATAAGGATGGGAAAAAAGTGCCGGATAGTGATATGAAAAATTATGAGGACCTGGTTTACAAAAATGTCGATGAACTGAAAAGCAGCGATCCGGATGGAAATGACGGACCGGTACGTCATATCAGGATAAATAAAGACAAGCTTAAATGGACCGAAAAAGATCCTCAAAAGGATAAACTATACTGGCTGGGAGAGGATCCTGTAAAAGACAAAAAGATTTTTATGTTCAGGGATCAGGACAGTCTGCTTCATATAGATGAGGATGAAGCTGTTCACCTGTTCAAGCTAAAGATGGATGACTTTGATATTGATATACCCGATTTTGACATGGATATGCAGGGACTTAAAAAGTTTTACATTTTTGAAGATTCGGACAGCTGCTGCAAAAAAGGGTCTATGCACCATTTCAATTTTAACTGGGATGAATTCAACGAGAATATGAAAGACCTGAAAAAAGATATCAAAGACAAACAGGTTTATATAATTAAGCACAGGGACAGCCTTTTTGCCGACAGCTGCTTCAAAAAGGATATGAAAAAAATGAAGATTGAACTGCAAAAACTTAAGGGACATAAAGCAAAAGTAATGCTCGATTCAGACAAATTAAAAGAAATAAAGGAAAAGATCAGGGTGGAGCTTTCCGATGAAAACCTGAACCAGCAGATGAAAGAACTGAACGTACAAATCCGAAAGATGACAGATCATTTGAAAGACCTGGATATTGATAAAATCGAAATAGATATCCCGGAAATTGAAATTGAGATAGACAAGCTTGAGGATAAAATTTCTGATCTTAATGAAAAGTCATCGGGATTGAAGATTGAAATAAAAAATCTGGGTGGCTTTACAAAAGAAATCAAAAAAGAGCTTGTAAAGGATGGAATTATTAAGTCGGAAGATGAAAATTTTTCATTGAGTCTGGATTCTGATAAAATAACAGTAAATGACAAGGAGCTGCCTGCCGGGCTTTCGGATAAATACAAGGACCTCTATACAAAACATTTCGGCAAGCAACCCGGAAAAAAGATTCAAATCAAAATCAACAAAGATTAAACAAATTTCAGGAGAGTGGATTCTGTTCACTCTCCTTTTCTTTACCACCCGGTCTTACCGCAAAATCTGCTTTTTATATAAGTAAAGCGCCTGTCCCCGGCGGAAAACTTAACCAGCGCTGTGAAATATGTTGCAGACGATTATTAAACCCTGGCAAAAAATCCTGCCGTCACATATATTTATGTTAAGCTTTCAATATTTGGTTCTCTGAAATCATTAATTCAAAATAATTTTTAAAATCTCAAAATTCGCCGGAATTTTAGTGTTGAGCATAGATATATAAACAACTCTGTATTTAACAATAAATTAAAGGAGCCCTTTATGGTCGATCACCTTATTAATTTTGTGCACCTGCTGGCAGCCGCCATGTGGATCGGTGGTGCAATATTTACCAAGATCGTTCTTGCACCTGCATTATCAAAAATTGATCAGCAGCAGAGCGGAATTGTCCAGGGAATAGTTGCAAAAAGATTTTCAATTGTTGCGTGGACCTGCATAGTATTGCTTATTATTACCGGACTTTTGAAAACTCCCGCTGCTATGCTGTTCGACGTCTCTTCCGAGACCGGGATATTTCTTACAATTAAAATTATTTCGGTAATTGGCGTTCTTATTGTTGGTCTGACTATAGGTTTGAAGGTAGTTCCTGCTATGAGGAAAAATATGCCCAAACCGGGTGAAAAACCTACTGCAGAGTTTGTGAAATATTCCGGACAGCTTGACAGGCTGGCGCTTATAAATACCATTCTTGGTGTATTAATAATCCTGTGGGCTTCATTTTTGTGGTAAATAAAAACCCTGCCGGTAGCTGCCGGCAGGATTATATTATTGAGATTATCAATACTCCCTAAACTTTAATTTCTCTGCTTAATAACTATTCGTTCATCGGTTCATTATCTGATTCTATTCCTGTTAAGGTGATAGCAGGAATAATTTTCCGGCCGGTAATAATTAAGATTACCGGTAATTTTTTCACCATCCATCATCCGAACCCGACTCACAAGTTTGTCTATAAACAGTACAGTGCTTTAAGAAAAATGTACCGGGTCTCATTTTATTTCGGGCTGATACAGAATTTCCACTCCATATTTCCTCAATCATTATTTTCTTCTGATTTCCCCGCATAACTCAATTACCGGTACCTGCCATTAAATATTTTGTAAACAAAACACTTCAGAACGGGAGGATCAATTTGGGATCATTCAATTTCAGGAACAGATGCTTGGGAGAAGAATTTCAGATCAAAGGAATTTAATGCCCGGTTAAATCTGCAATTAATAAAATCTTTAAAAGGTAATTATCGCTTGTTTTCCAGCAAAAGTACGAAAATATTAACTATTATCAGTAAAAATTAAATAAACGGTCAAAATTGACCGGTCGGCGGAAGTATTTTGATGCTAAAAAATTTGCCTGGAATTCCTACCCTGATCTGATTCTAACCTGATTCTAACCTGATTCTAACCCGGTTCCAATCTCATTTTGATCAGCTCAGATTGAGGTAATATACAGATTAGCAGCAGATTAAAATACTCTGACGTCTTGTTTCATTGGTAAGTGAGTTAAAAGCTATAAAGCGGTAATTTTTACTTTAGAAACACCGTAAGGTGCTGAAAAAAAGGCGCGATATATAAAGGGAACGGATTTTGTTGTATCCCATTGCAAGGTTGCAGATAAGATTTTTCTTATTAAAAAATAATTCACGGTAAAAAAATTTTATTGAACATATTCAGCTATTAATCAATGAACTATAAAAATATACTTCAGATGGATGAACAAATATTTAATATAAATAATGCGGAGATCTGCACGGAGTCCTTCGGCAGAGAAACCGATATACCCATTCTGCTTATAATGGGTGCTTCTGCTTCAATGCTCTGGTGGGACGATGAGTTCTGCAGCAGGCTAGCGGAACAGGATAGATTCGTAATAAGATATGACAACCGGGATACCGGCAGATCAACTTGCTATAAGCCGGGCAGTCCGGGTTATAATTTAACCGATATGGTGGATGACGCCAGGGGTGTACTTGATTCATATAGTATTGCGAAGGCTAACATTGTAGGGATGTCGTTAGGCGGTATGCTTGCACAGGTATTTGCACTTCGGTATCCGGAAAATGCGTCAACAATTACAATGATAGCTTCATCTGTATTCGGGCCGGATAATCCTGAATTACCACAGGCGGGCCCTAAAATCGTTAATTACTACCTCGGCGGAAATAAGCTGGACTGGAATGACCGGGATCTTGTAATACAATATATTGCAGATGGATGGCGTCTTTTAGCTGGCAGCAGGCATCCCTTTAATGAAAAACTGGTACTCAGGCTTGCAAACGAAGAGGTCGAAAGGTCAAAAAATCTGTTAAGCTCGTTCAATCACTCCAGGCTTAAAGGGGGTGAAGAATATTTCGGCAGAATTCATGAAATTAATATCCCCTCTCTTATAATCCATGGCACTGAGGATCCGGTGATTCCGTATGCGCATGGTGTGGCTCTGCGTAATGAGATCCCCGGATCGAAACTGATAACTCTGGAAAGATGCGGGCATGAGATAAACTATTTTGATTATGATCATATTGTAAACCAGATAGTGCTGCATACTCAAATAAATTAATAATTCTTCCTGTNNTAATAGCTTGATTAGCTGCTTCCTCCCATTTAATTTTCGGTAAACAATTTGGAAAATTATTACTATGAATAAGCCGGAATGGACTAAAGAGTTTTCAGCATCAATAAATATCTGCGACAGGGAGGGTATTCTTATTTATCTGAATGACAAGGCTATCAGAAGTCTTGAAAAAGAAGGGGGCGAAAAACTTATGGGTACCAACCTGATCGACTGCCACCCGGAGGGCGAATCAAGGAACAAATTTGTTGAAATGCTGAATAATGGTACGGTTAACTGCTATATTATTGAAAGGGAAAATAAAAAGAAATTTGTATATCAGGCCCCCTGGTTTACAGAGGGTGAATTTAAGGGATTGGCAGAGATAATAATAGAAATACCTGGTGAGCTGATAATTCATAAAAAGGATTAATAAATCTACAGCTGTTCAGCCGGGTAAAGCTGCAGGAAATATTTCTAAATACTCAGATTACCGCTAAAGCCTCCTCAACGCTGCTGAACTGCTGAAAAACGTTATCCAGCTTAACTTTTTTAATTACTTCTTTTACATTGCCGGGTACTCCGGCAAGTTTAAACTGCCCGCCGGCATTCATAGTTGTAGTATATCCGTATATAAGTATTCCAATCCCCCAGCTGGAAATGAATTTAACATTTTTAAGATCTACAATAATTTTCTTTTTATTGCCGTCAATCGAATTCCTTACAGCTTCATGAAACTCGTTTGCCTCATAACCCAGCATCATCTCTCCCTCAAGATTAATGACAACCGCCTTTCCGAGATCCTCGATCACAATATTCATTTTGCGCTCCTTTAAGGAAATTTCTAATTATTAAATGTAAGGTAATGCTATATAATAATAAATCTCATTAATTTACATCACTTTTAATAAATTATTCTTATTTATTTCGTTTAAGCCTCAGTAAGATTTTTTTAACGGGTATTGATTATTGTTTAGTTTAAGATAAGGCAGGAGAAAAATGTTTTTTTCAGTTATTAATAATTAAAGTAAAAATTTTGTATCTTAATTTTCCTAAGAATTTAAGTGGAGGTTCATATGAAAAATATGGCATCAGCATTATTGCTGATTATTGTATTACCCATAATTTTAAGTTCACAGGCTGCCGCACAGGAAAAACCGATTCAGCTGGCTCTGTTCAACCCGGCACAGATAGTTCCTGAAAGCAATTCGATAAAAGGATTAAGGATAAACCTGATCTACGGCAAGAACGCAAGAATGACGGGATTCGACTGGGGTTTTGTAAATCACACCACATCAGACCAGCTTGGAATACAATGGGGTTTCGTCGGATATACCGAAGGAAAATTTACCGGCTGGCAGAATAATTTTGTAAGCATTACAAAAGGAATGTTTACCGGTTTGCAGACGGGATTTGTAAGCTACAATTCAAGTAAAGTTAACGGACTTCAGTTCTCGTTTTTTAATTATGCAGAAACATTAAACGGACTGCAGCTCGGCCTTATAAATGTTATCGGCAAAGGAGGGTTTTTACCGGTATTCCCCCTGTTTAATTTTTCGTTCGATAAATAACCGGTTATCCTGTTGTTTCCTTATAATTTCTGAAAATATCCCGTTTAATAAATATTAAACGGGATTTATATCCGGGATGCTTGGAATTAAAATAATTTTGAGCGAAATTTGTCCGGTTATTTTAATACAATGAATGTGTAACACTATTTTCCTGATCACTTCTTGAACTCTTCACTTTATTCCCTAAAGACTATGAAAAACTATATCCTTGCATTAACTCTATTCACAGCCACATCACTGAATGCCCAATGGATCCAGTCAGGCCTTAATCCGGGTTTGGGACGTTCGCTATATTCGGACGCGACTACTATTTATGCTTCCACATCGGAAGGGGTTTTTTACACCGATGGAATCGGTGAACCATGGATCAGTATCGGTCCCCCAAATGAGGATATCTATACAGTCTTAAAATCCGGCAGTAAGATTATTGCAGGCAGCGGACTGGGGCATGGCGTGTTCATTTCAACTAACAACGGACAAACCTGGTATCAGCCTTCAACACTTTCAACATACTCGGTTTATACTTTTGCTAAAAATGACAGTTTTATTTTTGCCGGCACCTGGGAAGCCGGTATTTTCAGGTCGGGTGATGACGGTGAAACCTGGCAGTATTTAGCATTTGCGCAGAAGGGATTCAAGGATATGATAACCGTGGGAAACACTCTGTATGCCGCAAGCCCTGATTTTTATTCAAAGATATATTACACCTCCGATAACGGCACCACATGGAATACCGGTTCATTGGGTTACCCGGCAGGCGACCCGCTGGGTTTATTCTACAGTGATGGAAAGCTTTTTGCCTGCGATGCCGGGTTATGGGCAAGCACGGATATGGGTGCAACATGGCATATCGAGTACGGACTCTCTTTTGATAGCTCGGGATATCCAATAAATGTTAAAATGTTCAGGGCAATAACAAAACACAACCAGTACCTTGTAGCCAGTGTAATGTTTGAAAGCATTTATATCTCCTCGGATAACGGTGCTAGCTGGAGTCCATTTAACGACGGATTAATAAACGACTGGACCTTTGCGGATGTTGAAATAAACGGTTCATACATCTGGGCTCTGCGAAATTTTTTCGGAAATGCTTACAGAAGACCGGTAACAGAACTTTTAACAGATGTAAAGGATACGGATATAAAACCTGATGATTTCTATCTTTATCAGAATTATCCCAATCCTTTCAATCCATCAACAACCCTTAAGTATTCAATACCGGCAGGATCAAAGGTAATGCTTAGGGTTTTTGATATGCTCGGTAATGAAATAGAAACGCTGGTAAATGAAGAAAAACCTGCCGGGACTTATGAAATATCCTGGAATGCATCATCCGCCGCAGGCGGGCTGCCCAGCGGAATATATTTCTACCAGTTAACAGCAGGTCCGTTTGTACAAAGCAAAAAAATGATTTTGATGAAGTAACCGGATTTCAAGGCTGTTCCGGAAACTCGGTTGCCGGAATTCTTCCACTGCTGTTATTATTTCCAGGTAAGAATAACCGAAAATCAGTGATATAATGTAAAAGTATTAAACTTTATTCTTTTTGATTGATGGTATAATATTTGTCATGATGAATCAGTTTAACATTTTCCAAATAGTATAAATAGAAAATATTCTAAATGAAATTATCTGCATCTTTTATATGTAATCCCTTTTTTATCCCCCCCAAAAATTTTTACTGGCATCAAGAAAACGGGCAGTCAGGACAGGATCACTTTGGAATAAGATCCGACAGGAATTCAGAATGGCCCCCGCCAATTTTTTATATATAACATAATCATTTCTTTAATCATTAAAATTAATTATTAAAACAAGAATCGAAGGAGAATTAAAAGTGAGTAAATATTTACTAATAAGTATGATCATATTTGCCGGATTATTCAGCAATATGGTAAATGCACAAACAGGCTGGATACTCCAAACCAATCCACTTGGAACAGGTGAAAATGCAATGATCGGCAAAGTTCAGTTTGTCAGCGCAACCGAGGGATGGATATCAGGAAGCCGTGGTGATCTGCTGCATACTACTGATGCAGGAAACAACTGGACTGTCGTAACACCATTCCCCAGCGATACAGTGTCCAGTTCTTCAGATCCTGCAGTATCGATGACCTGGGTTAATCAATCACATGGATGGAAAATTAATAGCATCGGAGCAGACTTCGGTAATACAAACGGTGCCGTAATCCACAGAACAACTGACGGCGGCAGTACCTGGCAGAAGAAGGTAATTTCAACTTCTGCAGGTGATTTCGGATTTCAAATTCAGTTTGTTGATGAAAACAACGGGTGGGCGCTTGTATATAACTTCACCACCTTCACCCCCACCTTCTTAAAAACAAGTGACGGCGGCAATAACTGGATTCCTTTCAACGGTGCCGGCATTTTTTATTTTGTGAATGCAAATGTAGGTTATTCCTTCACGTCTGCCGGACCTAGCGGGACACTGGTACCTTATAAAATATTTAAAACAACCAACGGCGGAAACGATTGGACAGAACAATTTGTGGACTTCAGTCCCGGCCATTATAATACAATGCATTTCAGTGATACAGAAAACGGATGGGTAGTTGCCGACAGTGGTAAGGTTCTTAAAACTACCAACGGCGGAGTAAACTGGAATTTTGTTACCAACAGCGGGGTAAATCAGCAGAGCGGATGTAAAGCTGTTTTCTTTCTTGATGCAAATAACGGATGGATATCATCAAAAGCCAGCGATAATGAGCAGACACCTTTTGTAGTACATACAACTGATGGAGGCGCTACCTGGACAACTCAGAATACACCGCTCGGCAACCAGTTCGGCAGCAATGCGATCTTCAGCATATATTTTGCTGATTCTCAAACCGGCTGGCTTACTGCCGACAATGGAAAAATCTGCAGATATAACGGTTTAACATCAGCAGATAATGAAAATATACAGGTAAATTCTTTCAGCCTGTCACAGAATTACCCGAATCCGTTTAATCCTTCAACCAGAATTAACTACTCTGTTGCGCAAGGTTCCAGAGTAACAATCAGGGTTTTCGATATTCTGGGAAATGAAATAGAAGTTCTGGTGGATGAAGAAAAATCTGTAGGAAACTTTGCTGTAAATTGGAATGCCTCAGCCATGCCGGCAGGAATTTATTTCTACAAATTAAGCGCCGGTTCATTTACCGAAACTAAAAAAATGATACTGATGAAGTAATTTAAGGGAGCTGCGGCTCCCTTTTTTATTATCTCTCGGAAAGGATTATTATTTAACTATCCCCGATAACAGTGATAACCACATGTCCTTTTTTGTGTCCCTTTTCCACATAGCGGTGAGCTTCGATAATCTGTTCCAGCGGATACACTTTGTCTATAACTGTTTTCAATTTTCCCTTCTCCACGAGTTCTCTCAGAAAATCAAAGTCTTCAATGCTGATACCTTTCTCGTCTGTTCCCACTGTTACATAAATTCCTGTTGCAGAAAGCAGCTTTTTACCATTTGAAGACGGCAGTTTGTTTACCGCATCATAAACCAGGTCGTAGTCTTTTCCGTATTTCCACAGATCTTCGCAGGTATAATCAATTACTTTGTCAGCACCCAGCGATTTTACAAGTTCAAGGTTAGCGGAACTGCATACACCGGTAACTTCTGCACCGAAGTACTTCGCCAGCTGCACTGCATATATGCCCACGCTTCCGGAAGCACCGTAAATCATTACTTTTGATCCGCTGCGTATCTTTCCATGTCTTAAGCCCATCAGCGCAGTAATACCTCCCGTAGTAACACCTGCTGCGGCTTCCTGGTAGGTCATATTAACCGGTTTAAGTGCGAGCATCCCATATTTAATATTATCTGAGCTCTCAGCCATGCATATATATTCAGTATATGCACCGAACACAAATCCTGTGCAGGCAAAAACTTTGTCCATCGTCTTAAACCGTTTTACATCTTTGCCAATTGCCTCAATTTCTCCGGCCAATTCCATACCCAGTATCGGTCTTTTCGGTTTAGTAATTCCCAGGTACAGCCTGAAAGGAATTTTGTACCTCCAGGGAACATCGAAACTTCGTACCCTCACATCACCGATATGACAGGTTGTTGCATGAATTTTTATCAGCACCTCATTGTCTTCGGGGACAGGTTTCTGAACATCGGTGAGTTGAAGAACTTCGGGCGGTCCGTATTTTGTGCAGATAACTGCTTTCATGTTTGTACTATCTTTTGCTTTCTGAGATCCATTTCTCCCGGAAGCTCCTGATCAATTTGTTTTAAAATTCCTGCGAAGTATAACAGTGTCTATGTTTAAAAGCTAGAAGTTAAGATCATTAAGAATTTCCAAAGCTTTATCTTTATCGCTGCTGCTAATTATCACGCTTGCCCCTCTTTGAATTCCCATGGCAGCAGGATCATCTTTTCTGACGAATGCATATATGTTTTGAGCCTTTAAATGCTCTGCCAGCAATACAGCTTCATACTCATTATTGAATCTTTTCAGTTCAATTTCATTATAATTATCTGCTTTCATAAATCTTCGTAATTCGATAGTTTTTTAAAAAATAAAAATACCAAAGTAAACAATCAATGGTTGATGAACGATCAGCAAATATTTGATAAGTATTGATGAATAATTCAAGCAAGCTGCGGCTCCCTTTTTTATTATTTGCCAGTCAGCAACCGAATGTTGACTTTTCCCGGATCTTGTTATTTATTGTATTTCATAATTTTCCTTTACTCCGACAAATCTGACAGTGATTGTTGACACCATCTGAATTTTCAATAATCTGCCTGATCAGTAATCCCGAAAAAGTTTTTTCACTTATAGGGAGGAACCATGAGAACATACCTGGCGATTTTCATCCTGGCGCAACTGTGCACATATCCGCAGGAAATACCAAAGGTCCATTTCAACCATGTTTACTGCGTGCTCGATTCAGCAGACTTCAGGGCCATAAGCGGATCTGATTTTGTGAACGATACCTTGTGCGTGCATTTTACAAAACCGGACTACTACGGAACCTACCTCTTTGATCCCTCAAGCTTTCTTGAATTATTCAAAGGCAGGAAAGAAAAATATCTTGGCTTTACCGGGATTGCATTTAGTGTCGACAAAATCGGTGAGCTTAAAATTCTGCAAGACCAGCTTACCAAACGATACGGATCTGAAAGGAGTATTGATTTTCAGGATTCTCCCCCATTTTATTCTCTTTCGGTCATGCGAGATTCAGCATTTCACGCAAACTCCCGCATTTACCTGTGGTTCATGGAATATAAACCGGAATACTTTGAGCATAATAATCTGAAGATTAGCGATAGTATGTTAACCCGGGAAAACTACCTTGAAAAGTACACTGCCACGGGAGCAGGTATGCTGCTGAAAAAATTCACAGGTGTGGTTTTGAATCTGAATCCTGCCGAGAAAGAATATCTGACCGGTATTTTTGAAAGCATCGGATATAATAAAATAAACAATGACCACTTCGTAACACCCGATGATTTCAGGATTCTTATTAAGAAGAGACTGCCCGGAGACCGGAAGGCACTTGACTCGATAGAATTTGAAAGTTCACAGTATTATCCGGAAGAAACAACGATCAGAATTTCGGAAAATATCTTAGTGTTATTAAATGAAAACAGCGGGAGGATTGTAATTAAATAAATCTGTTGTCTCAATTCTTCCAAGCGGAGTATATTACTATCAGCTGAGAGCCGCGCATGACGGCGGGCAGGAGTTAGATTATGTTGAGACTAATAAAATGATCCTCCTGAAGTAATTTAAGGGAGGCTTGGCTCCCTTTTTTATCGAAATATCAAATATTACCAATCTCTGATTTATTTTCTTGCAACTTTGAATTTTTCTTTGGATTTTCCATTTAAGGCAAATAGATAATGTACAAATGAGGAACTTATCCCGGTCCTGTGCTAAGTTTTCTGTTCTCCTTATGTTATTGTCGCACCCGACATTTCCCCAAACTCATGTCCCTGCAGGTAATGTAAACGGTAAATGGTTAAAACAGAATTCACCATACTTAATTGATGGTGAAATAAAAATACCCCGCAGAAAAAAATTAATAATTGAACCGGGAGTTAAAGTTATTTTCACCGGGCATTACAAATTAATTGTTAACGGCATCCTTGAGGCGAAAGGTGCTAAACAAGACTCAATTTATTTCTCCCCTAGTGATACTTCTGTTGGCTGGCACGGCATAAGATTTATTGAAGCGGAAGGTGTTAGTCGTCTTGAATATTGTAACCTAAAGTATGGAAGAACAACACAACCAAGTAACGATGATTTTACTGATTCAATTTATATGTTTTGTGAAACCGATCCAGAGTGTGAATATCTAAATTATAGTGGTGGTGCTCTGTTTTTATATAGGTCAAATCCAATCTTGAATCATTGTTTAATTTCTAAAAATACTGCCTGTCAGGGGGGTGGTGGTATTATGATCTTTTATCATTCAAATCCAACTTTAACCAACTGTGAAATAAAAAATAATAGTGCGGGACTTGGAGGGGGGATATACTGTAGGGATTATTCAAGTCCAAATATTATAAATTGTTCTATATTTAGAAATACTGCAACTAATAATGGCGGTGGAATTTATGTTCAGGATTACTGTAATGCACTAATCGAAGGCTGTAAAATTGAAGATAACATAGGTTATGAGCGTGGTGGTGGAATAGCATATTACACCAGTGCAAAACCACTAATTAAAAATTCCGATTTATATGGAAATTATAGTCATTTGGGAGGAGGAATTTATGTTGATGAATTTTACAATGAATTTAGAGAACAACCTGGTAAAATTGATATCAGAATAATTAATGTGAAAATGGAGAATAATTCAGCAGAATATGGTGGCGGATTGTGGATACGGGATACGATGGGAGAATTGATTGGTGTAACAATATGCAATAACAGGGCTAGTGTGGCCGGCGGTGGTGTTTATATTGAACATAATCCATTTTTCTTTTCGTTTTCCGAAGAAAAACTTTGTAATGTTTATATGAATTTTGCCAGGATGATGGGGAATGATCTCTTCAGGCTTGGTGGTGAAGGGGCTATGATTGTTCCACTGGATACTTTTACTGTTAAGAACTATAGTTCCTTAAATGCAGAACCGGTTGCAAATTTAGCATTGTCAATACAGAATTTCAAATTAACACAAGTCAATGCAGATCTTTATGTTAGTCCTGATGGGGATGATTCCAATTCCGGTCTTTCAGCAGGTGAACCTTTAAAGACATTAAAAATAGCACTTCTACGAATTTTATCGGACAGTACCAATCCCCGGACAGTTTATATGGCTAACGGTGAATACATTTTTAATGAAACAGATGATATTCTTTTGCTAGGTAAACATAAATATGTTACTGTAAAAGGAGATGGATTTTCTGATGTCATATTCGGCACCGATAGGATAACGATATTTACTCCATGGTATATTAATGTTTGGGCACTGCTAATTTATGCTTCAATGTTAATCTCCGTTTTAGCGGTTGTATGGAATGTACGAATGAGACGTATGAGAATGAAGAGTGAACTGGAAAGGAAAGAGTTTGAAGCGAAGAAACTACACGAAGTTGACGAAATTAAATCAAGATTCTTCACAAATATATCCCACGAATTCAGAACTCCGCTTACTTTGATTCTTGGTCCTGCAAAACGGATTATGGAAAAATCGACTGATGATACGCTAAAGACAGACGCCGACTTTATTGAAAGGAATGCAAAGAAACTTACTAAGCTTGTTGATGAGTTGCTGGATATTTCAAAAATTGAATCGGGTGAAATGCAGCTTAAAGCTTGCCCGGTTAATATAGTTTCCTTCGTTAAAGATATTGCATATTCATTTTCAGCTCTAGCTGATAGAAAGAAAATTACCTTTAATATTAACAACGGGAAGGACGAACTACAAGTATACTTAGATAAAGAAAAAGTTGATAAAATCTTAAGTAATGTTCTGTCAAATGCTTTTAAATTCACTCCTGAGGGTGGAAAAGTTGAACTCAAAATCATCCATAATGAAAAAAATGCAGAGTTAATAATTTCGGATACCGGTATCGGAATTCCGGCAGTGCTGATTGACAAAATCTTCGACAGGTTTTAC
>DJMM01000111.1 GCA_002435365.1 Ignavibacteriales bacterium UBA6490 | reverse complement strand
GAATCCTCCTGAAAATTATATCGCCACAGCCAATAATAAGGTGGTTGAAAATTTCAGCCAGTACATAACCACGCTGTGGGAGCCCGATTCCCGTATAAAAAGGATAAGGGAACTTCTGCAGTCGAAAAAACAGCACAGCGCAGATGACTTTAAAAAGTATCAGCTGGATCAGGTATCACCTTATGCAAGGGAGCTTGCAAAATATATTACGGATGCATTCCGGAATTTCCGGGTAAAGGATGACAACCTTAACCTTGCCCTTGAGCTTATAGAAAAATGGGACCATAAGTTTGATGCGGCAAGCCAGACTCCGGCAATATACTGTATGTTCCTCGATCATCTGCTCAGCAATATTTATAGAGATGAACTGGGGGATGACCTTTATAATGAATATGTTTTCGTCGGAAGCATTCCTTACCGTAATATTCTCAGGGTTCTGGCAGATCCTCAGACCTCTGTGATAGACAATTGCAGCACGGATGCTGTTGAAACTAGGGATGATATTATCAGGAGAAGTTTGTGGGACGCGGTTACCGAACTGCAGATTAAATCGGGGAGTGATGTTAAAAACTGGCAGTGGGGTCAGTTTCATAAAGCGAGATTTAAACATTCCTTCAGCGGAATTTCGGGTATTCTCGATAAGGTTATAGATGTCGGCCCTTTCTCAGTAGGAGGGGACGGCACCACAATTTTCAATACCGAGTATCCTTTTAATGACGGTATCAGGGAATTTCCAAGGTTCGATCATGAAAAGTTTGAAAACGATCTTGGACCGTCCATGAGGTACATATTCGACTTTGCAAGTCCCGATGAATTTTACCTGGTACTCACAACCGGGCAGTCAGGTCATGTAATCAGTGATCATTACAGCGACATGACCGAACTATGGCTTAAGGGCGGCTATATTAAAATAAGAACTGATCTGAATTCCATAAAGAATCCGGCAAATCTGCTGCTGAGAATATATAGAGATTAATCGGGACTTTATTATTTTTAATTTTATTAAGTTAACGGATTAGTAATATTTCAAATTTATTATTTTCAGAACAGGTATAGATGAAAGTTATTGAACATATATTGAACGCGAAAGAACCTTTTATAAGTTTTGAACTTATACCTCCCAAGAGAGGAAGCGATATAAAAGCGCTTCTTGCTGTTCTTGACCAGATAGTTAAATACAGTCCTCCGTATATTGATATTACAAGTCACTCCGCGGAAATAAATTATGAGGAGACGCCGACCGGCATAAGAAAAAAAATAAAGCGCAAGCGTCCCGGCACTCTCGGTATCTGTGCGGTTATTCAGAATAAATATAACATTGACGCTGTTCCGCATATTCTGAGCAAGGGATTTACAAGAGAGGAGACCGAAGATTTTTTAATTGAGCTTAATTACCTGGGAATTGAAAATCTTCTGGCGGTAAGAGGTGATGACAGCGGTTATGATAAGCCGGTGCCAGAAGGCAGGAGCGTGAATAAATATACTTCCGACCTGGTAAGGCAGGTTTATGATATGAACCAGGGTAAATACCTTGAGGACAATCTGCTGGATGCAAAGGCAACGAATTTTTGTGTTGGTGTGGGCGGATATCCCGAAAAACACTTTGAAGCTCCCAGTATAAAAACAGACATCAAATACACAAAAGAAAAAATAGTTGCCGGTGCAGAATACATTGTTACCCAGATGTTTTACGATAATTCGGTATATTTCAAATATGTTGAACAATGCAGACAGGAGGGAATAACAGTGCCGATTATTCCCGGCATAAAAATCATTACAAACAAGAGTCATCTTATAAATATACCTAAGAACTTTTATGTAAGTCTGCCTGATGAACTGGTTGACGAAATAATGTCTGCGAAACCGGAGCATGTATTGGAAGTTGGTGTTGAATGGGCAGCCCGGCAGGTTGAGGAACTTCTTCAGCAGAATGTTCCGAGTGTTCATTTCTACATAATGCAGAATTCAAAACCAGTTACAATGCTGATGAACAGATTAAAAAATTTCAGGAAGATAGCTTAATGCTGGGATTAAAAAAACGAAGAGCAAAGAAACTAAGGTGGGGGGTGGCAGGATGCGGCAGATTTACAGAAACCAGTTTTTTACCGACAATTTCCCTGCTTCATCGCAGCGTGGTTAATTCTGTATTCAGCAGTGATCTGGCCCGTGCAAAAGCTGTGGCAGATAAATTTGCGGTGCGGAACAGTTTCTCTGATTACGACGAATTCCTGCGGTCGGATATAGATGCAGTGTACATCGGCAGCGCCAATGTCAATCATTATCATCAGGTACTCAAAGCTGCAGCTGCAGGTAAGCATATTTTGTGTGATAAGCCGGTCTCGATTACATCCGCCCAGGCTGAAGAAATGGTTAAAGTCTGCAGGGAAAATAATGTGCAGTATGCAGTTAATTATGTTTACAGGTTCCACCCCCTGATAACCAAAGCCAGGGAGCTTCTGGCCAGCGAATTCATCGGCAGGCTGGTATCAATCAGTCTTAATTTTAATATTGATATCGCCCCGAACACAAATTTCAGATTTAAAAAAGATGAAAGCGGTGGCGGTGCATTAAGAGACCTGGGAACCCATATGATTGATCTGATGAGATTTTTCGGGGGTGAAATCTCCGGGATCAGCGGCATAGTGGATAATATTATTTACAAAGCAGAGGTTGATGATTTTGCCGCGGCGATTGTAAAATTCAAAAGCGGCGGGTACGGGTATTTTAATGTTTCATTCAATTCCAAAAAAGCTTTCAACAGGATTGAGATTATCGGGCATAAGGGTTCCATCGGTATTGAGAATCTTATAGGCGCGAGACTGCTTCCGGCGCGGATGACGATATTAAAAGAGGGTGAGGCAAGAAAAGCATTTAATAAAAGGGGGAACAAGCTTCTTTATCTGCTGAGGTCTGTTCAGAAATCGTTCCTTAAAAATGAAATTCCACTGGTTACGGGTGAGGATGGATGGATAAATATGAAACTAATGGAACAGCTGGAAAAAAAATGATACCTGAAGTTGACGGACTTATTGAAATCTGTCATAAAGTCTATGATAAAGGATTTGTTTCTGCATACGACGGGAATCTGTCTGTCAGATCTTCCGCAGGAACGATTTATATAACCCGGTCTGCGGTCTGCAAGGGTGAAATAACAGCGGACGATATTATTGAGATAGATATGTCAGGCGGAATAATAAGCGGCA
The DNA here is from genome assembly GCA_002435365.1 of Ignavibacteriales bacterium UBA6490. Lineage (GTDB taxonomy): Bacteria > Bacteroidota > Ignavibacteria > Ignavibacteriales > Ignavibacteriaceae > UBA6490. The sequence goes on along the minus strand of DJMM01000111.1, from coordinate 15,250 downwards.
AAGGCAAAGTTTCCACCGAGAACAAGATACATCTTTTTGCTTATGCAAAACGAGCTGACGTAAACGCCGTTATTCACTGTCATCCGGTTTATGCCACTGCATTTGCATCTGCCAGGGATGCCTTCCCGTCGAACATATTTCCTGAGGTGCTGTTGACCCTGGGAAGTATCCCGGTTTGCAGGTATGCTACACCTTCAACCTCGCAGATGACGGAAAGTCTTGAACCATACATTAAAAACAGCTGGGTATATATTTTAAAAAACCATGGTGCCGTGGCGCTAGGCACAAATATTAATGATGCATATTTTAAAATGGAGAAGCTTGAGCATACTGCAAAAATACTTACAGCCGCCTCACTTCTTGGCGGTGCCAGACCGATTGCAGACGATAAAATTCTTGAGCTGCTGAATATTTCCGAAGAAGTTTATGGTATTAAATTAAATAATGATCCGGAAGGGGATAGATGAAAAAATTAAGAATTGCTCTTCTGCTCGGCGGTACAAGCCCGGAACGGGAAGTTTCCAAAGCTACAGCTTCTTCTATTTACCCGGTGCTGCTTGCTCTGGGCCATGAAGTGCTGCTTGTTGATCCTGCCTACGGAAAGGAGCAGCCTGAAAATAACGCCGCATTTTTTGCTCCCGAAAATTACAGGGCTATATCAAACAGGAATTATGTGGAGGCGGTTAATTCTTCAATGTTTGACAAGGTGGATCTCGCTTTCCTGGCCTTGCACGGCAGGTGGGGTGAAGACGGCACCATACAATCTCTGCTGGAATTAAGGGGAATAAAATATACCGGATCGAAAGTACTGTCAAGTTCGATATCAATGGATAAACAGATGTCGAAAATATTATTCCGTCATTACAATGTAAATACACCGGAGTGGGTTTCATTTGAAAAGAATTCATTTGTTCCTTCCTCGGCTGCAGAGATAATAAAAAATAAATTTAAATCCGCATTTGTTATAAAGCCCAACGACCAGGGTTCAACTGTAGGATTAACCATCTGTAATTCATCATCCGAGGCGGGACCTGCATTCGATCTTGCCTTCAGCTATTCGGATAAGGTTTTGGCGGAAGAATTTATTCCGGGTCATGAAATAACCGTCGGAATTCTTGAAGATAAGGCTTTACCGGTACTTGAAATTAAACCGAAGCATAATTTGTACGATTATGAATGCAAGTATACATCCGGGATGAGCGAATATATTGTGCCGGCAGATATTCCATCCGAAGCAGCAGCAGAGCTGCAGAAAGAAGCTCTTGTTGCCTTCACATCATTGGGCTGCAGTATTTACGGCAGACTCGACTTCAGGGTAAATTTTAATTATAAACCTTTCTGTCTGGAGGTCAATACACTTCCCGGGATGACTTCAACAAGCCTTGTTCCCAAGATGGCAAAAGCTGCCGGAATTTCATTTGAAGATATCGTTGACCGGATAATCAGATTAAGCATGAAATGAAACGAAAAACCAGGATACGTTTGTTTTTTGTAGGCTTTGTAATTCTTATCGGAGGAATGTTTATTTTATTCAATGAAAATGGATTCTTAAGATATCTTGAACTTAAGAATGAAGTGGACAACCTTGGATATAAAATAGATTCCATGGATGCTGAGAATAAAAGGCTGGAGATGGAAATAGATTCGCTTGCCCGGAAAATTCCCGCAAAAATAGAACGCACTGCCAGGGAAAAATATGATATGCTGAGGGAAGGTGAAACGAAAATAGAAATAATTGAAAACTGATCTGAATGGATATTCCGAATATACCTCTTGCTGAAAGAGCACGCCCCGAAAATCTTGACGAACTTAAAGGACAGGAAAACCTGCTGGGTCCCGGAAAACCGCTGCGGATAATGATTGAGAAGGACCAGGTCAGTTCGTTTGTTTTATGGGGTCCGCCGGGTTCAGGCAAAACCACAATCGCCAGAATTATTGCAGCAAAAACAAACTCCGACTTCTATCAGATAAACGCTGTTTCATCCGGTGTTAAGGATATCCGCGCAATAATCGAAACAGGCAAACGGAATTTGTTAATCAACAGAAGGACAATCCTTTTTATCGACGAGATTCATCGTTTTAATAAAGCCCAGCAGGATGCTCTGCTGCATTCTGTTGAAAAAGGAACTATAATCCTGATCGGAGCAACTACTGAGAACCCGTCGTTCGAAGTTATCCCGGCTCTGCGTTCCCGGGTAATGATATATATCCTTGAAACCCTTTCAAAGGAAGACCTGCAGCAGATACTTTATGATGTTATTAAAAAAGATGAGTACCTGAAAAGCATCAGGCTCGGGGAGATCGACCTGGACTTTCTGATCTATGCCTCCGGGGGTGATGCCAGGCTGATGCTGAACATATTTGAAGGATCAGTAATTCAGGAAAAGGATAAAGATGTTATTAATGTAAGTAAAGATGTAATTGAAAATGTGATCCAGACAAAGAATATTATGTATGATAAGGGAGGGGAGGAACATTATAATGTTATTTCTGCGTTTATAAAAAGCATCAGGGGAAGTGATCCGGATGCAGCATTGTACTGGATGGCAAGAATGATAGCTGGAGGAGAGGATCCTCTGTTTATTGCCAGGAGGCTGGTTATTCTGGCCTCCGAAGATATTGGCAATGCATCACCCAACGCCCTTGTACTGGCAGAAGCAGCTTTCAGTGCAATAAATAAGGTAGGTATGCCAGAGGGGCGGATTATACTTGCACAATGCGTAACTTACCTTGCATCATCGCCAAAAAGTAATTCATCATATATGGCTCTGGAAAGTGCAATGAAGGATGTTCAGACAAAAAAACTTTATCCGGTGCCGCTTCATTTACGTAATGCACCCACCGGTCTTATGAAGGAAATCGGTTACGGCAGGGAATATAAGTATCCCCACGGATTTGAACAGAATTTTCTGGAGGAAAATTATTTTCCTGAGGAAATGAAGGGAACTCAGTATTACTATCCGTCAGAAAACGGGCAGGAAAGAAATCTAAGGGACAGGCTTAAGTCTCTCTGGATGAAACTCAAAAAGTATTAAAGAAGGGAAAATACTTTTCCGGGCAGCTGTTTTACCACACCTTTAAACTCAAGCGATAAAAGATGAACCAGGCAGTCGGAGGTAGAAATATCAGATAATGCAGCAATCTTATCTATCTGCAGCGGTTCTTTTCTAAGCGAGTCGATGATCTTCTGTTCAAATAAATTAAGGTCAGCCTGAACTTTAGGGATATTTTTACCGATCACCGGTTTTAATTTAAGCTCAAGGTCGAATAAAATATCTTCCGCACATGTTACCAGCCGTGCTTCGCCTTTTTTGATAAGCAGATTGGTGCCTTCCGATTGAGGCACGCCGAGATTTCCGGGGAGCGCAAAAACCTCCCTGTTCTGATCAAGAGCCAGTGCAGCTGTCTGCATTCCGCCACCCTGAATTCCGGTTTCAACAAGAATAACACCGAGGGAAATGCCAGATATTATCCTGTTTCTTTTTGGAAAATTTACTGCATCGGGATTTGTGCCTGGGTCATATTCTGAGATTATTACTCCATGTGCGGCGATCTCCTCATAGAGCTTTCTGTTTTCGGGCGGATAGATTTTGTCAAGACCGGAGCCTACCACAGCTATTGTTCTTCCTCCGTTTTGAAGCGCAGCCCGATGTGCTGTTGAATCGATTCCCCTGGCCATTCCGCTTACGATTGTAATTCCCTGCCGGACAAGTTCTCCGGCAAAGGCTTCTGCCTGTATTTTGCCGTAATTTGTGGGCTGTCTTGTTCCAACAATTGCAATCGAATATTGATCTGCCGGTACAAAAGTACCCTTGCAGTAAAGTATTATCGGCGGATCATATATTTTTTTCAGAAGAGGGGGGTATTCTTCATCCCATATTGTAATTATTCGGGAATTGTTTCTACTAAGGTATTCAAGATCTCTGAGTAAGTTAGAACGTACCTTTTCAATCTCTGATTTTTTACTCAGAATACGACGGGCTATATGTTTACTAACTCCCTCGGTTTGGACCAGCTCTGTTACCCCTGAGTCCAGGATTTTATCTATTGACCTGAACTGAGCAAGAAGGTTTCTTAATTTAGCAGGACCAACTCCCTCTACCGAAAGAAGCAATTTCAGATTTGTAAGCTGATCTGCATTCAGTTTCGACAAGGTCTACTGCTTCAGAATATGAAAAATTATTTTACTTCGGGTTCCTTTTTCTCTTTTTTTGAAAGAAGAGATAGCGGAAAGATGAAAATATAAGCGATAAAAAGAACAACCGGTGAAATTACAAGAGATTCGTAACTATCCCAGTTCCCGATGCTCATAAAATAAAATCCTATAATCACCAGGATGATACCAGCCGAAAAGAAAAGATAGTTCTTTTTCTCCCAATAGATACCAAAAGGTGATACACGCTGTTTCTTAACTGACTTTGCGCCTCTTCTCTTAACTGTTTTTGCCATAAATGTTCAAATAGTTTTAAAACGAATAAATAATTAAGAACTTTACAAAGCTGTCCCTTTTTCGACTTATTTTCAACTCCTAAAGTTCCCCTGTTTAAACATGTCAAAAATACGAAAAATTATTCCATAATAAATTATTGTTTAATTAAACAACAAAGGAATTGCAGGAAAGCGTCTGGTCTGGCAACATAACACAAAATTTCATAAATTTAAATAACATCTAATTTTACTGAAGGTTCATATGAAAACAAGATTAGTGACCTTAGCAGCCCTCTTTTTATGTCTGACCGCAGTTTCTTTTTCACAGCACGAACAGCAGGTATCTGAAACAGAATCCACCGTGCCGGAATTATCCTCATTTCACAAGGTTGTTTATCCCTTATGGCACAAAGCGTATCCCGACAAAGATTATGAACTGTTCAAAAAGCTCCTTCCTGATATAAATTCCGGTGTTGAAAAAATATACTCATCAAAACTACCGGGAATTTTACGTGATAAACAGGGAGAGTGGGAAAGCGGCCTGGATAAGCTTCGCATGTCAGTGGAGAATTTCAACAAGGCAATTGAAGAGAATAATGAAGCTGAGATTCTCTCCTCGGCGGAAGCGCTTCATTCAAATTACGAGATGCTGGTCAGGATTATCAGACCGGTAACAAAAGAGGTGGATGAATTCCATAAAGTTCTTTATATGATCTATCATCATTACCTCCCTGAAAAGCAATCAGTAGAGCTGTCTGCTGCAATTGATGATCTGATGATGCGGGCAGATACCGTGCAAAATTCAACGCTTCCCAAATGGGCCGCTAAAAAGCAGGAAGCTTTCACAAAGCTGGCTGATGAACTTTTTATATCTGTAAAAGAGCTGCACAGCGTGAAAGATTCTGAATTTACGGTGATTGAAAAGGCCGTTAATAAAGTACATTCAAAATATCAGCAGCTTGAGGCTTTGTTTGATTAGGGAGATTTGATTAAGGTTAAACTTTTGATTGTATTTTTTTTTTTTTTGATAATTGCAGAACTGAAAATCGTAGTGATGGACTAAAATGCCAGCCCTATTAATCCTGAAATTGCCACTGATTAATAGGGCTGTATATTAAGTTATTGACATGCAATATGTGATATGGCACCTACGTTATCTGTGAACAATGAAACAAAGGAACTGTTAAAAAGTCTCAGACCGGTGGTGGTGGCACAAATGATTTCAGGGTAGCCGTCATTGTTCATGTCTTCAATAACAATCCCGTCCAGCGAGAGATTAAATCCTGATGCTACCTGCTCACTGGTTTCGCTGAAAGTGGTTCCGTTGTAATGAATAACAAACAGTCCGTCCATTCCATATCCACCTAAAAATATTTCCTGACCTGCCACACCAACTGCCCACGGCATGCCGGCAAACGTTTTGGAGACAATTGCTCCTGTAAAAGGAGTTTCCCAAAGAAGTACGTTATATGGGTAACTACCGCCAATAACCTCATTGCTTCCATCATTGTCAACATCTGAAACTTTAGCACAATCTAAATTTCCAGAACCACTAAAGACAGAAGATTCAATATAAAGGGAGATAGATGTTCCGTTAAACTTGTAACCCCGCCATTTATTGCCGGTGAAGGAAACAATAATCTCATCAGCNNTGCTGTTTCTCAATTTGATTTTTGCCCCTTCCTTCTGCAGTTCTCCTTACAGCAACCAATTCCTTATCATTATCCCCTAAAAAATTTCCTATTCCCAGACCATCCAATGAAACTGCATCAACAGTGCAAGACCAGATACGGGAATTATTTGACCAGATGAAAATGGTTCCCCCGGAATTCCCTGCAACATATTTGATTCCAGACTCCAAAGCCGGAAAACTCTGAGTCGGCGGCGGCGGTTCGACAGGTTTCTTGGTTAATGTTTCTGTATTTACATTTGTCGGTGCTTCAGAACAGGAAGCTAGAAAAGTGAGGAGAAAAATAACTGCCAGGTAAGAAATGTGTTTCATTTTGTAGTCCTCCATGGTTGAATTGAATTCATGATAAAGGGACTTACTTATCAATCCCATTAATATTCATCTTTTTTACATACACTGAAATCCTGCATTTTCGGAAAGGCAGACTGAAATTAAAAACAGTCTGGGTGGCTGATTGCTTTAATAATAACAAAACCATTTATGGGGAACGGTAGACTTTGAACCGAGTGATTAAAATGATTCAGCCCGAAATTGATGATATGCTGTAAGAATAGTTACTTGAAACAATTAAAATAAATGCGATCTGCTGATAGGAAAAACTTAAAAATCAACAAATATTAAAGTGGAATGTTATGAAAAGTCTATATCATCCATTCTGGACATCCCTAACTGTAGTATTTTCCTTATTACTTATAATACTTCTTCCAGGTGCAATAATTGAAAAACATGGTATGTTCAAAACGGTTTTATATACAACCCTTGGTGTGTTATTTATCTGGATTACATACCTTGTCAGAGCTTACATTTTTTCAGGCTTTGCAGAAAAAAAAGAAGATAAACCAAAGGATTTGTAGACTTAAATTTGACTTCAGCTTAAAGAGACTATTCTAATATTAAAGCACATAAATCGCCGATCCGGAACAATTACTTGTGGTGTTCTATTCGAATTTTTGTTATCTTAAGCTAAAACCAGTAATTCTTAGCAATAAGCCCACAAAACGGACAAATGATGAGGAGGTAAATACTTACAGTATTTGCAAATAAAGATACTAATCAATTCATAACATTTTTCATTACAAGATAAATCCATAAATAGGAGTTCTTAATATGAATCGAAAAGCCACTATACTAACCATCGCAATAATGTTATTATTCTCCCTTCTAATATCTGCACAACCCCTCACCCCGAAAGAGGAATTAGGCAAAAAAATCTTTTTTGACAAAATATCGAGTCCTGATAATATGTCTTGTGCAGATTGTCATGCCCCTGAAGCAGGATTTACAGGTCCGATACCTGGTATTAATAAACATGGTGCGGTTTATCGTGGGGCCGTTCCTCAAAGATTTGGAAACAGAAAACCGCCCAGTTCAGCATATGCAACTTTTAGTCCCATCCTGTATTATGACGGGACTGAAGGATTATTTATCGGCGGAAACTTCTGGGATGGAAGGGCCACGGGAGAATTTCTGGGCAATCCCGCTGCCGACCAGGCACTGGGTCCATTCCTGAACCCGGTTGAGCAGAATAATTCTGCTCCGATTGATGTACTTCTGCAAATAAAATCTTCCAGGTATTTCAATTTATGGATGGATGTTTGGGGTTCTATGGACCTCAGTACACCGGGACAGATCTCTCAGAATTATGACCGGGTAGGTCTTTCAGTTGCAGCTTATGAAAGCTCTGCTGAGGTAAATTCATTTACTTCTAAGTTCGATTATTATTTAGAGGGTATGGTCGACCTTACCGATCAGGAGTTAGAGGGATTAGCCTTATTCGAAGGAGATGCAATGTGCTCTGCATGCCATCCAAGTGAATATACTCCCGGAGGAATGCATCCGCTGTTTACTGATTTTACTTACGATAATCTTGGTACACCTAAAAATCCTGATAATCCGTTTTATGGAATGGATAATGTATTCCTGGCTGGTGGATCTCCAATAAATCCTGAAGGATCTGAATGGATAGATAACGGGCTGGGCGGATTCCTGCAGACTGTTCCAGCCTGGCAAACCTATGCTGATGACAATATGGGTAAGCATAAAGTGCCGACCTTAAGAAATGTTGACAAGAGACCAGGTGAGGGATTCCCAAAAGCATTTATGCATAACGGCGTATTTAAATCATTAAANNATTCAGCTTGAGGTCTTTAATATGACCGGAGAAAAAGTTAAAACATTGTATAGCGGACATGCTTCTGCCGGAACCCATGAGGTTGTTTTTAATTCCGGAAATCTGGCCTCCGGTGTATATATCGTCAGTCTGTATACAGGCAAAGAAATCAGGACCCAAAAATTATTGCTGATGAAGTAAAACTTTTCGTGGTTCATTTGTAAATAAAAAGCTCAGCATTGCTGAGCTTTTTATTTTAATCTGATAGTTTTAACATCACCGGAAGTGTAAGAAGCATCGGAAAATGTCAGTATAAAAATAACAAGCCCAGTGATGGGGGAACACTGGGCTTTGACTCGTTCATTCATCAAAGGGCAGGGGAGAACCCCTTGAAAGAGTCATGAGAAATATAAATCAGTACTTAGATAATGTCAAGATTTATTTGCTTATCTGGTACACGATCTTCCTGATCGTATCGAACTGCAGATAAGGATATTCTTCCCTGATGGCATCAATAGCATCACCTGCACTTACTTTACTTGCTCTGAGCTGTTTGAACTTCTTCCTGATTTGATAATCCCTTACGGATTTCTCATCAATTAAACCCTGGGCATTAAGAAGCTCATAGATCTCGTCACTGATAAGGTCAGAGAGGGGATTATCGATTTTTGCTTTGATTGTTTTCATCATTGCCTTCCTTTCGTTATTAAATATGCGTTACCTGGGTATAGTATCGAATCTTTCTATATACGGTCTCCTTAATTAAAAAGTTCCTGTTTTGCATCAAAAAACCGACCAGAGTACAAATGCTCCAAATCGGCATAACTTTGCTACACTGGTTAAAAAATTAAAAAATTTAACACTGTAGCAAATCAGACTATAACTTTATCCTTTTTTTTATGCAAAAATACACTAAAATAGCAATTTGTCAAGTAGAGAGGTCAAAATATTGTCCCTGATACGAAAATCACACTCCTGCTCCTAAAATGAGGTTTAATGGTTTGTTACCCGAAACAGGCCAATTCTTGTAAAAACGGGAAATCTGCTTATGGGGAATTTATTAATGTTGCTTAAAGAACTTAAAATGTGTTAAATTTTAATAATAAAAATAATAAATAAAGAAAATGCAGATGACTGAAGAAACTCCAAAGAAATCAGGTTTTAATGAATTTCTTAACTCGCTGTTCAAATGGCGGAAATTCCTGACTATCAACCTTTTAATCATTCTGATCATATCTATAGTTTATTCACTGTTGATCACGGAGACTTTTAAGTCGACCGCAGTGGTAATGATGCCCAAAGAAGATAATCTGCTGGGCGGCGGACAGCTTTCCGGTCTTCTGTCAAGTGCAGCACCGTTTCTGGGTGGAAAGCTTAGTTCTTCAGCAGCTTCATTGGATGATATGATGGGAATTCTGGAAAGCCGGACTGTGCTTCAAAGTGTGGTGGATAAGTTTAAGCTGATGGATTATTTTGAGATAAATCAGAAAAATTACGATAAAGCATTAAAAGCAACCCGCAAAATAATTTCATCTGAAGTAAATGATAATATGATGATCGAAGTAAGCGTGATTCACGAGAATCCCGATACCAGCGCGCTGATTGCAAATTATCTGGTGAGCGTACTGGATAGTCTGAATAAAAAATTTAATATTCAGCAGGCTAAAAGCAACCGGGAGTTCATTGAGCTGAGATATGTTAAGAATTTACAGGATCTTAAGACGGCTGAGGATTCTATGGAAATCTTCCAGAAAAAATATGGTATTTATGCCGTTCCTGAACAGCTTGAAGCTGCCTATAAAACTGTCGGTGAAATTGAAGCGCAGGTTATTCAGAAGGAGATATTTTTATACGGATTGAAAGCACAGCTTGGTGAAAATTCACCGCTGGTCAAAAATTCCCAGGAACAGATAGATATATTGAAAAAGAAGCTGAAGGAACTGGAGTCCGCAAATACACTTTCTGAAAGTTCACTGATATTGTTCCCTTTCAAACAGCTGCCGGAAATTTATAAGACTTATATAAGGCTTTACAGGGAACTTGAAATCCAGGGAAAGATTATGGAGATAATCCTACCACTGTATGAAAAAGCAAGGATCGATGAACAAAAGAGCATCCCCACTGTTTTAGTGCTTGACGATGCCGTACCGCCGCAATTAAAATATGAACCCAAAAGAATGCTTGTGGTTATGTTTTTCTTTTTCCCATTCTTGTTTGTTTTTATGATAATGATTGCCCGCGCAGAAAAACTTAAAAAAGGGGAGATCAGTGAAAATACATTTGAGGAGAAGGAAACAAAATTCTATTCAAAGCTCGAAAAATTTTACAGGATCAGATAATAAATCATTTCACCGCGGCAGGTTTTTGAGATCTTTGTAAACCTGCCTGCGGAAATCTTTCATTTGGAAACACTTGCATTTAGATAAAATATTAAAAAATATAATTTCCCTTACTGTTGGAAATATCCTTAACCTGCTGCTTAATTTTTTCTCCATCGTTTTAACAGCGCGGTACCTTGATGTTAACCTGTTCGGGGATTTCAGCTACCTGATTGCAATAATAGGCATCCTCTCAAAATTCATCGATATGGGCCTGAACCCCATAATTTTCAGGGATACTTCCAAAAATCCCGGCGATCATTCCTTTATGAATTCGGCCATAATTCTGAAGCTGAGCTCATTCATTGTTTTTGTAGTGATGTTCAACGCAGCAGCGTTAATTTTCAGCTTCAGCAATGCTGAAATCCTGCTGAGCAATATTCTCTGCGTCGGTATAATATTTTCTGCAAAATACCAGAACTTCAGGGATGTGCTGGAAGTGCCGTTCAAGGTTGATCTGAAGATGCACTTCCCGATGCTGTTTAACCTGATTGATAATCTGCTGCTGCTTGTCCTGGTGCTGCTTATGCCGGTGCTGAACGGCGGTATTTTTTATTTCGTTTTTGCCTATACCTTCTCAAACCTGCCCGGATTTCTGTTCCTGCTTTTTATGCTTGGAAAAAAATACGGTTACCGCTTCAGACCCGAGCTTTCACAGGCGAAGGAAATTATCAAGCAGGCGCTGCCCCTTTATGGCTATTCTCTTTTGATGGTAGTATACCAGCAGGCAGATATTATCCTGCTGAAATATTTCAAGGACAGCTATGCCACCGGAATTTTTTCTGGCGCAGTAAGACTATCGTTTCCCCTTTACATTTTTCCAACAGCACTTATTGCAACTATCTTCCCGTCAATTTCCAAGAACATGGGACTGAATGAAAAACAAAACACCTCAGTGATGAGTCTTGGTATAAAGGTGGTTATTCTGTTTTCCTTCTTTGTAGCGCTGTTTGTTACTTTTAAATCGGAGGAGATTGTTACAATGATACTGGGCGGCAGCTACAGACTGAGCAGCAAACCGCTTGTATTTTTATTGTGGAGCCAGGTTTTCATTTTCATAAGCTTTATGATAAACGATTATCTGACCGCCTATAAGATGCAGAAGTGGAATTTTATATATGCAGCATTGATGGTGGTTATCAACCTGGGCATTACCCTAATGCTTATAATGGATCTTTCTTATGTTGCACCGGCCGTTTCTAAAATAATTTCCGGTTTTGCGGGTTTGAGTTTTATTTTTTACATAACCAGGAAAATAAAATTGAATTTTACTCTTAGTTTTATAAAGATAGCGGTTTGGGGAGTAAGTTCAGCTGCAGTTTTTTACCTGCTTGCATATCTGTCCCTTCCGCTGTATATAATATTAAGTCCTGTATTTTTTGTAGCAGTAATTATTGGCTTGAGATATTTTTCCGGCGAAGAGATCAGGAAACTTCTTTCATTGTTTAAAATTAATCTTAGCAGTAGATGGTTATCCTCATTATAATATTGCTTTTGACATTGTTGCTGATCATGGGAAAGCAGATTTTCGGGAAATGGCTGAATCCATTATCTATTTATATTCTTCCCTGGTCCATGATGCTTATATTATATGATTTGAATTTTCTCAGATATTATGAGCTGACCTCCATGACCTGGCTGGTGGCCGGAGCCGCGCTTTTTTCATTTATCTGCGGAATTCTGCTCATCAAAATTCTGCACAAACCTTCAGACTCGGTTAAACAATATGTATTTGTTAATAATGTTAATATTCTGAAGTATGTAATAATAATTTTTGCATCTATAGGTCTGATTGATGTAATAGTTCACTGGTCGGTGCTATTTAAAATGTACGGTAGTCTTCCCGGGATAATTATTCATGCCAACGAAATTTACAGGCTTAGAATCGAGAATAAGATTCCCGGGATTATTCCTTATTTAGTAGGGTTCAGCTACTCTGCTGTTTTTTTTGCCGGTGTGTATTCAGCGTACCGGGGCAGAATAACTATGATATCGGTCTTTCCTCTGCTGGATGTTGTTCTGAAGGAAATTGCGAATGTCGGAAGATCAGGTATACTGCTTGCTTTCCTTATATACCTGCTTTCATATTTTTTTGCCGGGCATGTTCTTAAATCGGCGGGCAAACTGCAGAGGAAGAAAATAAGTATAAGAACACAGATTTTAAGTATTGTAACGGTAATAGTAATTCTGGTTACAGGCGCTTCTGTGGTCAGATCGATAAGGGGAACTTATGAAAATTTTGCAGGCGCCAGCAAAGCACTCAGTAAAACCAGGGGCGGATTGGTAATTACACCATCTATTTATCTCTACTTCAGTGCACACATCGGAGTGCTTAACCAGTTTTTGAAGGATCAGAATGTTAATAAAGGATTTGGCGAGAATACCTTTCTCACTGCTTATAGTATTTTATCCAAGTTCGATCTGGTGGAGAGACCCTCAGATTACCAGGACGGCTACCGGGTGCCTTTCTGGACAAATACCGGTACTTATTTACGGGAGCTGATCGAGGACTTCGGTTATGTTGGGATATTTGTTTTTCCTTTTTTGCTTGGTATGTCTGCAATGTTCAGCTGGTTCAGGTTGTCCGAAAAGAAAGATCTGCTCAGCCTGGTGCTGCTGACATATTTGAGTTCTATTATCGGTATCTCCTTTTTGATGATGATCACCAGGTCGGGAATATGGACAATCAGTTTTTCTGTGGTCTTGATTACTGCTGTTCTTATACCGATGCTAGATACCATTCCAGTAAGAAATTCAGAAAGTGACTATTAATACCTTATATTTATCTGTTTACTATTTACCACTAAATTTAATTCCAGTTAATTATTGAGAATAGATGGTTATTTTTCTTGTTGCCCTTACTGCAGTCTCAGTTGTCGGTTCAGGCAAATATATCTTCCAGAAGTGGATCAATCCTTTGACAATTTATGTCGTTCCGTGGGCAATTATGCTGGTGCTGTATGATATTAAACTGCTGCGCTATTATGATCTTACCTCGCAGACATGGTTTGTAATCTGTGCCGCTCTTTTTTCCTTCATATGCGGAATTATTTTATTAATAAATGTGTATAAACCTTCAGCGGTTGAACGGGGGGGGGGGGCCGTTACACTTGTAAAAAATCCCAACTTACTGAAATATGTTATAATTCTGTTCGGTTCGATAGGACTTTTTGATGCCCTGGTACACTGGTCTGTATTGTTCAGCATGTACGGCAGCCTGCCCGGAATACTGATAAATGCGAACGAGATCTACCGGCTGAGGATTGAGCAGAAAATTCCTGGACTGATACCATACCTGGTGGCTTTCGGTTATGCCGGGGTGTTTGTGGCGGGAGTGTATTCTGCATATAAGGGAAAGATCACTTTGATCTCGCTGCTGCCGCTGTTGAGCGTGGTGCTTAAAGAAATTGCTAATGTGGGCAGGGCCGGAATATTAATTGCGCTGATGATGTATTTTCTGGCGTACTTCTTTACCCGGAACGTGGTAAAGACTGATAAAAAAATTCAGAAGGAAAAGGTAAGCCGCAGGGGACAGGTGTTCGGGCTGATAGTGGTTATTGCAATCTTAATTGCCGGGGCATCAGTTGTCAGATCGATCAGGGGAACCTATGAAAGCTTTGCCGGTGCAACAAAAGCCCTTAGCGGAACCAGGGGAGGATTGATAATCACACCTTCTATTTATCTTTATTTCAGTGCACATGTGGGAGTGCTGAACCAGTTCCTCAAAGACGAAAATGTAAACAAGGGATTCGGCGAAAACACACTGCTTACAGTCTACAGTATTCTTTCCAAAGTTGATCTCATCGAAAGGCCGTCTGATTACCAGGAAGGCTACCGCATTCCGTTCTGGACAAACACCGGAACCTACCTTCGCGAAATAATCGAGGATTTCGGCTACGCCGGAATTTTCCTTTTCCCGTTCCTGCTGGGGATGGCTGCAACCTTTTTCTGGTTCAGACTGCTGAACCGGAAAGATATGCTCAGTCTGGTACTGCTTACCTATACCGGAATTATTATCGGGTACTCCTATGTGGTTATGGTATCCAGACTCGGTTTATGGACTATCAGCTTAACAATTCTGATTATTACTGCACTTCTAATACCAAAGCTTGAACGATTGACTGATTGACTGATTGGTTAATTCTATTAAAATCCTGAAAATCCCTCTGGATCTGTAGCAATATGGGATGTTTTCCTTATCAACTGGTCGGTACCCGGCATACACCATGGGTACATGCTGCGCAATTTGGCTGGGTGTGCGCAGGGTAAGCGCAGAGTAAGTGCTTAGTGTGCCGGAGTTGAAGACCAATCAGAACTGATTGAAAACCTGCCGGAATAGAGTAATAATTACCGTTTTCATTCAAAAGTGGAGATTCCCCGTTCCCCGCCTGGGGCCGGCCCAGAACGACAAAATGTAGAAATCCCGAACCTGCCTCATGAACACTTGTCTTTTAAAGTGAAGGACATCTGACGAACAGATTTTTAATTGCTGCAATTCTTCGTACTACTCTGTGGGGGAATTCAGAATAATAAGATGAACTCCCTTACTTTGAACTTTTCTTCCGGTGCACTGTTTTTTTCTGTTAAAATATATCAAATAAATAGCTATATTTTAGGTTAATAATCCTGAGAGTAAATGAAAAA
>DJMM01000079.1 GCA_002435365.1 Ignavibacteriales bacterium UBA6490 | reverse complement strand
TAATCCCATTCTAACCTGATTCTATCCTCATTTTTATGAGGTTAAAATCAGTTTTAAAAGGGGTGATATTCAAGGCTTTCCGGGATCCTGACCAATACCGGAGTTAAGTTCACCGTCATCTTCGGTCTATTTATTTTGCTTTCTTTTTCATGCCGATGTTTTCCAAAACCTTATCATAAACTTCCCTTTTCACCCGGGCCAAGATCAGGGTCTGGAGTTTATCGGCATTTTTCAGATTGTTAAAAAATCCGGCAGATGTCCTTGTAGAACCGTCGTACACGAGCATAACTCCGGAAGTTTTTCCCTCGAATACTCCGCCTTTAAGTTCAGTAATATTTTTATAATAGATCACCATCTTTTTTGTGGACATTAGATAATCCGAGCAGGTAATTTTTTCGTCATCGGCTTCAATTTTGTACGGCAGTGTTTTATACAGGAACATGTAGCGCTTGTTAATTAAGTACAGTGCCGTCATAATTATAAGCAGGGGAATTAAGTTTACCAGCCGGGTATTCAGTCCCACAGCCGATAAATAAATGTAAAAGATCAGGATCACGTTTACGGGTATATTCCCATACCTGAATAATAATCTGGAAAATACCGGGTATCTGAAAGTTTGCATAAGCTGATAATCTTAATTCAATTTACGAATAATTCCTGTTATTATTCCAGGCATGTTTTTGTTAAAAGCGATTTTTTATACCGGGGGATATCATTTTAAGTTCAGGGAAGCGGGGCAAATACGGATGGTATGCCCATTAAAATTCCTGTTGTAGACAGCGCGTAATTTTGTTAAATTCTGATCATTCTTACTTTTAAGAAAAATAAGCTCGAAAATGGCAATTTTATGCGGTTTTTAGTCGTTTTTGAAGAAAACACGGTTGGTACAATTATTGGCTAATTGTAACGATTTTTATAAAACAGAACAAATAAACTTAATGGCAAAAAAATGAAAATAAAAAAAGAAATCGTTGATGGTAATGATACTCCGTCTGGAATGAACTCTGTACAGAAAAAAACGGCTAGGGAAACGGTTACCATAGACGGCAATGAAGCTGCAGCATATGTTGCTTTTAATACAAATGAAGTAATTGCAATTTACCCGATTACTCCTTCTTCAAACATGGGTGAGTGGTGTGATCAGTGGTCTTCTGAAGGCAAAAAAAATATCTGGGGAATTGTTCCTTCGGTTTCTGAACTTCAGAGTGAAGGCGGCGCTTCCGGAGCAATTCATGGTGCACTTCAGACCGGTGCCCTTTCGACCACTTTTACAGCATCGCAGGGTCTTCTGCTGATGATACCCAATATGTTTAAAATTGCAGGAGAGCTTACATCAACAGTTTTTCATGTATCTGCTCGTTCGGTGGCAGCACAGGCATTATCGATTTTTGGCGATCATAGCGATGTAATGGCAACCCGCTCAACCGGTTTTGCAATGATAGCATCGAATTCGGTTCAGGAAGTAATGGATTTTGCACTTATAGCCCAGGCAGCCACTCTTGAATCGAGAGTACCTTTCCTTCATTTCTTCGACGGTTTCAGAACATCACATGAAGTTTTAAAAATTGAACAGTTATCGAAAGATGATATTCGGGAGATGATTCCGGATGAACTTGTAATTGCACACAGAAACAGGGCGCTCAGTCCGGATAATCCGTTTGTTCGAGGAACAGCTCATAATCCGGATGTATATTTTCAGGGCAGGGAAACCGTGAACAATTATTATACAGTATGTCCCGGCATAGTTCAGAAGCAGATGGATAAATTTGCCGCACTGACCGGAAGGCAGTACAGGCTTTTTGATTATTATGGTGCAAAGGATGCTGAACGTATAATTGTAATGATGGGTTCCGGTTCCGATACAGCTGAAGAAACAGTTGAATACATGATGAATAAAGGTGAAAAGGTCGGTGTTCTGAAGGTCAGGTTATACAGGCCCTTCTCAATCGATCACTTCATTTCTGCCATTCCGGCATCAGTAAAATCGATCGCTGTTCTGGACAGGACCAAAGAACCCGGCAGCTCCGGTGAACCGTTATATCTTGATATTGTAAATGCGATCTCCGAAAAACATATCAGCAGCGAACTTCACTTTGCATATCCAAAGATTATCGGCGGCCGTTATGGCCTGTCTTCAAAAGAATTTACACCCTCAATGGTTAAAGCGGTATTCGATGAGCTGAAAAAAGACAAACCCAAGAATCATTTTACCGTAGGAATTAATGATGATGTAACCTTTACCAGCCTCGATTTCGATCCCGCATTTTCGATTGAGCCGCCTGAAACATTCAGAGGAAAATTTTATGGTCTGGGTGCAGACGGTACTGTNNTTTGTATATGATTCCAAGAAATCAGGATCCATAACAGTATCACACTTACGGTTCGGACCGAAGAAGATTAAATCTACTTACCTGGTTAAACAGGCTAACTTTATTGCATGCCATCAGCAGGTATTTCTTGAAAAAATGGATATGCTCGAAGATGCCGTTGAAGGAGCCACATTTCTGCTTAATACACAGGTTCCTGAGGAAGCTGTGTGGGATTCGCTTCCTGAAAAAGTACAGCGTGATATAATAAGCAAGAAAATGAAACTGTATGCTATTGATGCATACAAAGTAGCAAACGAAACAGGAATGGGCGGCAGGTTAAACACCATTATGCAGACCTGCTTCTTCGCCATTTCGAATATCCTGCCGAAAGAAGAATCAATTTCTCTTATTAAAAATACAGTTAAAAAAACCTACGGCGCAAAAGGCGACAAGGTTGTGCAGATGAACTTTAATGCAATTGATAAGACAGTTGAAAACCTTTTTGAAATAAAAGTCCCCGGAAAAATAACATCCAGTTATATAATGCCTCCGGTGGTATCTGCGAATGCTCCTCAGTTCATACAGGAAGTTACAGCGCCGATTATTGCCGGCAAGGGCGATGATCTGCCTGTAAGCAAAATGCCGATCGACGGAACTTATCCCTCTGCTTCAGCAAGATGGGAAAAAAGAAATATTGCACTTGAAGTGCCTGTATGGGATACCGAAGTATGTATTCAATGCAATAAATGCGTCATCGTTTGTCCGCATGCAACCATAAGAGCAAAAATATATGATGAATCACTTGCTGCAAATGCTCCGCAGACATTCAAGAGCACTAAATACAGAAGCAAGGAATATGGTGAAGGACTTGCATATTCATTGCAGGTAGCAGTGGAAGACTGTACCGGCTGCGGATTGTGCGTTGATGTTTGTCCGGCCAAAAACAAAAAAGAGGTTAAACTTAAAGCAATTAATATGGCACCGCAGATTCCGCTACGGGAAACCGAACGCGCCAACTGGGATTTCTTCCTTGAGCTGCCTGAATTTGACAGGACTAAAATCAAGACCGGAAACGTTAAGGACTCCCAGTTCCTCGAGCCGCTGTTTGAATTTTCGGGTGCCTGTTCCGGGTGCGGCGAAACTCCCTACGTAAAACTTGTAAGCCAGCTCTTCGGAGACAGGACTCTTGTAGCAAATGCAACAGGATGCTCATCCATATACGGCGGCAATCTTCCTACCACCCCCTGGTCTCTTAACAAGGATGGAAGAGGACCGGCATGGTCTAATTCTCTATTCGAAGATAATGCTGAATTCGGTTTAGGATTCAGGCTTGCGATTGATAAGCATAATCTGCAGGCAAAAGAACTGCTTGGTCGGTTAGCAGGTGATCTTGGAAGCGATTTTGTGGATAGCATAATAAATGCAGTGCAGAAGGATGAATCCGATATTTATGAACAAAGGGAAAAGGTAACTGCCCTTAAAGCAAAATTAAACCAGCTGAATAAAGGTGAACTTCCCCACGCCAAGAAAATGGATATTGCTCAGCTTTTAAGTCTTGCTGACTATCTTGTTAAAAAGTCTGTATGGATAATGGGCGGTGATGGATGGGCATACGACATCGGTTACGGCGGTCTGGATCACGTTTTAGCATCGGGAAAAAATGTAAATATCCTGGTTCTTGATACCGAGGTGTATTCAAATACCGGCGGACAATGTTCCAAAGCTACCCCCAGGGGGGCAGTTGCAAAATTCGCTGCTGCCGGCAAGCCTGCCGCCAAAAAGGATCTTGCACTAATGGCAATGGCTTACGGTAATGTTTATGTGGCAAAAGTTGCAATGGGTGCAAACGATGCACAGACGGTCAGGGCATTTCTCGAAGCGGAAGCGTATGACGGACCTTCAATTATAATTGCATACAGCCACTGTATTGCTCACGGTATAAACATGGAAACGGGAATGAGAAACCAGAAAGCTGCTGTGGACAGCGGTTACTGGCAGCTGTTCCGGTTCAATCCTGAGCTGGCGGCTGAAGGAAAGAATCCGTTTAAGCTTGAGTCTAAGGGAATGAAAATTCCGTTGAAGGATTATGCATACATGGAAACCAGGTATAAGATGCTAACAAAGACTCATCCCGATCTGGCGGAAAAACTTATGGCTGAAGCCCAGCAGGATGTTGAAAACAAAGTAAAAGCCTATGAATTAATGGCTTCACATAATCCCGACGGAAAACAATAAATTAGAAAACAGAGGTGGTTGGCATTGCCGGCCACCTAATCTTAATGAATATTAAATTAGGAAAGAGTATGGATTTACAGACTAATTACCTTGGAATAGAGTTAAAAAATCCGGTTGTTCCCGGCGCAAGTCCTTTATCGCAGGATATAGACAATATTAAAAAAATGGAAGATGCAGGAGCTCCTGCGGTTGTGCTATATTCTTTATTCGAAGAGCAGATAGAACACGAGGAGCTTGAGTTAAACCATTTTACTTCGGTTACCCAGGATGTTCATGCGGAAGCGCTGAATTATTTTCCGTTTAATATACCATTTAAAACCGGACCGGAAGAATACCTTGAGCATATCAGGAAAGCGAAGGAGTCAGTTGAAATTCCGATTATTGCAAGCCTGAACGGAAGTTCAATCGGCGGATGGATAGACTATGCCAAACGAATTGAAGGTGCCGGTGCGGATGCTCTGGAGCTGAATATATATCAGCTTGCAACTGGTCTTGATACTACATCTGCTGAAATTGAAAAGGGTTATGTGGATATACTTAAGCAGGTTAAATCGGTTGTAAACATTCCGGTTGCAGTAAAGCTTGCACCTTTTTTCAGTTCAGTTGCGAATATGGCAAGCCAGCTTGAGAAGAACGGAGCTGACGGTCTTGTTCTGTTCAACAGGTTTTATCAGCCTGATATCGATCTCGATAATCTGGAGGTTGTTCCAAATGTTTTATTGAGTACACCGATGGCCATGCGCCTTCCGCTGAGATGGATTGCCATTCTGTATAAAAGAATTTCTGCCGATCTGGCAGCAACCAGCGGTATTTACACCGAGAAGGATGTAATAAAAATGTTAATGGCGGGTGCAAAAGTTACGCAAATGGCATCCGCACTTTTGAAGTTCGGAATCTCGCATCTAACCGATGTTATTGCTAAAATGCAGTACTGGATGGAAATAAATGAGTATGAATCGGTAACCCAGATGCGCGGCAGTATGAGCTATATGAATGTACCGGATCCTTCTCAGTTTGAAAGAGCAAACTATATGAAGGTTCTTCATTCTTTTAAATAAATAATTTGCCATTACAAAATCGAAATATTTCAGGTTTCTGACCCTCCCATCCGATACCTGGAATTCAGCTTATTTTGTAATGGCTTTTTTTTAATGCTGCTCAATAATGCATCACAAAAATTCTTTCTGTTTCTGAATACATTTGTGCTTTAATTTTTAAAAGGTTCTATGGTCGTCTTTTTCTTATTATTTTTTACAGTTTATTCTGCAATCAACTATTATTTATTTATAAGGGGATGGCAGGCATTGCAGGGTATTCCGGCACTCCGGATCATTTATCTGATCGTTTTTCTTATAGCTGCATTATCTTATATAGCTGCCCGTTCATTTGCAAAATATCTTCCCTTAACTGTTTACGACCTGCTGACGTGGATAGGCTCCTTCTGGTTTGCATATATTCTTTATGTGCTGTTGTTTATTCTTCTGTTCGACCTTATCAGGGCAGGCAATCATTTTTTCGACTACTACCCGGCATTTATCAAAAATAATTATGTCGCTGTTAAGCATATTTTATTTTTTTCTGTTTTCCTGCTGTCCACTGCAATAATAACAGCAGGTTATATAAATACCCGTATCATAAAAGTAAAAAACCTCAGTATTGAAGCACCCGGAAGGATGTCCGATCTTAAAAATTTAAGAATTGTGATGGCATCAGACCTTCACCTGTCGACAATTAATAACAGGAAATTCACTCAGGATATTTGCCGCATTATAAATTCACTTAATCCGGATATCGTACTTATCCCCGGGGATATTGTGGATGACAAATCAGAGTATCTTCCAACTGACGGAAAAGCTCTCGGTTCAATCAAAGCAAAATATGGAGTGTTTGCTTCAACAGGCAATCATGAATTTATAAACGGCGTAAGCGGATCTGCCCAGTATATTGCGAAAAACGGAATAAATCTTTTGAGGGATGAGGCAGTGCTGGTGAACAAACAGTTCTATATTATCGGCAGGGAGGATTCAAGCAAGTCCAGCTTTACAGGCACACAAAGAAAAACATTGAAAGAATTAACATCTGCACTGGATCCGGCATATCCGGTTCTGCTGATGGATCATACACCTTTCAGACTTGGTGAAGCTGCTGCCAACGGGATAGATTTTCAGGTGTCGGGCCATACACACCATGGACAAATGTTCCCCCTGAATTTTATAACAAATCTGATTTATGAAGTGAGCTGGGGATATAAGAAGATCAACAATACGCATTTTTATGTGAGCAGCGGCGTGGGTACCTGGGGTCCGCCCGTAAGAACAGGCAGCTCAACCGAGATAGTCTTTGTGGAAATGAAATTCCTTTAAACGGCCGGTCAGGCCTGTTGCTGTATTACTTTCCGCTCATGATATAAACGACCTATTTCTGCCCCTATTATAAAAACGATCGATGAGTAATAGATCCAGAAAGCAACAACAACCACTAATGCGTAAGCTCCGTAAATTCTTCCAAACGAGGAAAAGTTGTATATATAATATCCGAATATCTGCTTTGCCCCCTCCCACAATAATGCAGCCCATAGTGCGCTTATTAAATTTGTTTTCCTTGTCAGCTTAACCACAGGGACAGTAATATACAGCAGGAAAAACACTACAAAGATTACCAGGAACGAGATTCCCGAAAAGAGAAAATATTCGAATACTCCCGAGGTAAGAAAGCTCAGGAAATTCAGCTTGTCGGCAGCCTGTCTAAGCACATCAAGAAGCGGCATTAGTATAGTCGAAAAGAAAAATATTAAGATTACTGCAACTACCAGCGCGAAGTCTCTTAGCTTGCCGATTAAAAAATTAACATCTGTTTCAACTGCGAATACCCGGTTCAGCACTGTACGCATGCTGCTGAACAATCCGCTTGCCGCGAACAGCAGACCGAATATACCGATAATTCCGGCAATGGTTTTATATTCGACAACTTCATCTATCCTTGAAAAGATTATTTTCTTAACGAACTCGCTGTATTTGTAGTAGGGGATTATCGTATCGATAAAGTAATTTATCTGGGACTGCATGTAGTTTGAATCAAGGATATTTCCGAGAAGGGAAAAAATTATAAGTACAAAAGGCACTATGCAAACGAAGAGCGAAAAGGCAAGTCCGCCGCCCAGAAGAAATATATGATGCTCATCTATCCTGTTATATAAACCCAGGAAATAATGCCTGGAGAAACCTTTGATCCTTCTTAAATAACCGGAATAATGAAGGACCATCCGCAGCTTCCGGAAATATGTATATCCCTTCCACTGCCTTATTTTATTTATATATTTCTTAAACATTCATAATACTTGAAATAGTACTGTGATAAAGTCCGGCAAGATCATCCGTGCTGAATTTATATTTTGAGTTTATTTCAAAAGTGCTGCCTCCGGCAACGCCGAGCAATTTAAAAGACTGCTTCATTAAATCAAGTAGAGATTCTGCCTCTTCCTTCTTTTCAGGAGAAACTGAAATTATTACCCTTGACTGGCTCTCCGAAAAGAATGAAAGATCCTCCCTCGTTTTAACCGGAATATTAACCGAAACCCCGATCTTCTTATTCTCATTTATAATACAGCATTCCGCCAGTGCAGTAATAATCCCTCCTTCGGAAATATCATGGGCAGAGTTTATAAGTCGTTTACGTATAAGTCTTAAAATAGTTTTATGCAGCCTCCCTTCCTTTTCAAGGTCCAGCTTCGGAGCATCACCCTTAACAAGATTGAATATGGATTTTAAATATTCACTTCCGCCGATCTCTTCAAAATCATCACCCAGCAGATATACCAGGTCGCCTTCATTTTTAAAATAAGCGGTTGTAATATCTTCAAGATTCTCAACCAGTCCTACCATTCCGATAACAGGGGTAGGATAAACTGCAACATTTGGGGACTCGTTATAAAAACTGACGTTTCCACCGGTAACCGGTGTTTTAAAGAACCGGCAGGCTTCTCCCATTCCTTCAATCGCCTGTTTGAACTGCCAGTATATTTCCGGCTTATACGGATTTCCGAAGTTCAGACAGTTGGTTATTCCCAGCGGAATACCCCCGGTACAAACAATATTTCTTGCTGATTCCGCTACCGCTATCTGCGTTCCCAGCTTGGGGTTAAGATATACATAACGTGAATTGCAGTCTGTTTTTACTGATAACGCTTTGTTGGTATCCTTAATATAAATAACTGCAGCATCGCTGCCGGGACCTACAATTGTATTTGTTCTTACCATCGAATCATATTGTTCAAAAACCCATTTTTTTGAAGCAATGTTGGGAGATGAGAATACTTTGATAAACGAATTTCTTAAATCATCGGGCTGCGGCAGTTCGGATATATTAAGCTTCCGCATTTCCTTTAAATAACCCGGCTCCCTGGTTTCACGGTTATAAACAGGTGCACCTCCGCCCAGAACTAATTCATAAGCCGGGATATCAGCTTTTCTTTCACCCTGGTAATCAATATGAAGCAGACCGTCGTCTGTTACCTCGCCGATTATTTCACAATGGAGATCCCATTTTTCAAAAACTTCTTTTACTTTCTCTTCATAGCCTTTTTTAACAACGCAGAGCATCCGTTCCTGACTTTCGGAAAGCATAATTTCATAAGCAGTCATTCCTTTTTCCCGTAAAGGTACTTTATCGAGGTTGATACTCATTCCCGATTTTCCCTTGGCGCTCATTTCACTTGTTGAGCATGAAATACCGGCTGCACCCATATCCTGAATTCCGATCAGCCACCCCTCTTTAATAATTTCAAGAGAAGCTTCCAGCAGCAGCTTTTCTGTAAAAGGATCGCCCACCTGTACGGACGGCCGCTTCGACTCCGATTTTTCAGAAATTTCCTCGGATGCAAATGTTGCACCATGGATACCGTCCCTTCCGGTTGAAGAACCGACGATCATAACCGGATTGCCTTTTCCGTGCGCGGTTGCGCTTGCTACATGTTCTTTTCTAACAATACCAACAGCCATTGCATTTACCAGAGGATTGTCCTGGTACGATTCATCGAAATATACTTCACCGGCAACGGTGGGAACCCCGAAACTGTTTCCGTAGTCACCGATCCCTCTTACCACCCCGTCAAAAAGATACCTGGTTCTGGCATCATCCAGGGAGCCGAAAC
Organism: Ignavibacteriales bacterium UBA6490; assembly: GCA_002435365.1. Taxonomy (GTDB): domain Bacteria; phylum Bacteroidota; class Ignavibacteria; order Ignavibacteriales; family Ignavibacteriaceae; genus UBA6490. The sequence goes on along the minus strand of DJMM01000079.1, from coordinate 582 downwards.
GCAATGAATTCAATGAAGCGATAGGACGGGCGCCCATAGTAAATATATCCCTCATAATGCCGCCTACTCCGGTGGCAGCACCCTGGTATGGTTCAACCGCAGATGGATGATTATGACTTTCAATTTTGAATGCAACAGCATAACCGTCGCCGATATCGATTAATCCAGCATTTTCCTCACCGGCACTAACCAAAAGTCTTTCCCCGCTGCGGGGCAGGGTTTTTAACAATGCAATAGAGTTTTTGTAGCTGCAGTGTTCACTCCACATTACCGAAAAAATACCGAGCTCTGTATAGCTGGGGGTCCTGCCCAATATCTTTAATATTTTTTCATATTCTTCAGAGGTGAGTCCATGTTCAAGGGCAATTTCAATATTAACTTCGGGTTCGAGCATAAATAGCAATTGATTGTTGATAAATACCAATATTCAAATATAACATATTTATACTTTGATTTGAATAGCAGGAATGATAGACGGCAAGTGTAAAATCAGTACGGTGCCCGATAAACAAAAAGTTAAATAAAATGATTTTTTTCGGACAATTTTTTAAGAAAATATTATTTATAGCTTTTACACCTTCT
>DJMM01000086.1 GCA_002435365.1 Ignavibacteriales bacterium UBA6490 | reverse complement strand
GAATACCAGGCCAAATGTTACATACATTGCCAAACTTAGAAATAAAAATCAGGAGGAAGCATAGTGAGTCTTGATTATACACGTGAACTTCCGGTAATTGAAGGGGGATTGACCAGAAGTGAGATTGAGAATATTGTTGCCAGACCACTTGAGACCAAAGTTGACAAAAAATTCTACATTGCACTTACAATCAGCGGTTCTTTCCTTCTGATGGGGGGATTTCTAATACTTCTCACATTGATTTACGGAATTGGNNTTCTGGGTTGGTATCGGTCATGCCGGTACATTAATATCAGCCATACTTTTCCTGCTCCGGCAGAAATGGAGAACCGGTATTGCCAGGTTTGCAGAAGCAATGACCATATTCGCGGTTATGTGTGCAGGAATATTTCCTATAATTCATACCGGAAGACCTTGGCTGGCAGCATATCTTCTGCCATATCCGAATCAGCATGGGTTGTGGGTTAATTTTTCCTCACCGCTGGTTTGGGATGTTTTTGCGGTAAGTACATATTTTACAGTTTCGCTTATATTCTGGTATGTCGGTCTGATTCCTGATTTTGCATCGTTGCGGGAGAGGACAAAATCTGGAATAAAGAAGGTAATATATTCGGTATTCAGCCTTGGCTGGCGGCATTCCAACCGGAACTGGCAGCATTATGAAAAAGCCTATTTACTTCTTGCCGGATTTGCCACACCACTGGTTCTTTCTGTTCACACCATAGTCAGTTTTGATTTTGCAGTATCGGTGATGCCGGGATGGCATACTACAATTTTCCCTCCCTATTTTGTAGCCGGAGCGATATTCTCAGGATTTGCGATGGTTGTAACCGTGCTGATCTTTGTCCGCAGGATATTTAATCTTGAACATATAATTACTCTGGATCATCTTGAAAAGATGAATAAAGTTATCTTAGCCACCGGTTTGATGGTAGGTTACGGTTACTCAATGGAATTCTTCATTGCCTGGTACAGCGGCAATCCATTTGAACAGTTTGTATTTTTGAATCGGGCCCTTGGTCATTATGCCTGGGCATACTGGATAATGATATCCTGTAATGTGTTAATTCCGCAGTTGTTCTGGATAAAGAAGATCAGGCGATCAGTACCAGTTATGCTGGTCATTGTGATTTTTGTAAATATAGGGATGTGGTTTGAGAGATTTGTTATTGTGGTTACTTCTTTGCACAGGGATTTTCTGCCATCAAGCTGGGCGAATTTTACTCCTACAATTTTTGATATCGGAATCCTGCTTGGAAGTTTCGGATTATTCTTTACACTGGTAATACTTTTTACACGGACTCTGCCTGTAGTTTCGATCTCGGAAGTAAAGGCGGTTTCAGATGGTGCGCAGCCTGCTATTCATGGAGGTAATCATTGATGGAAAGAATCGATAAACTTTATGGAATCGGTACAGTATTCAGTTCTCCTGACGGGATTATTAAAGCTGCAGCCGAAGTTTCCGGTAAGGGATACTCAGAATTTGACGTGAACACCCCGTATCCGGTTCATGGTATGGACAATGCTATGAGGATGAAACCTTCAAAACTCGGCTATATTACTCTGATTTTCGGTTTAAGCGGTGCAGTATTTGCGCTTTTATTTATGTTCTGGGCTATGACGCGTGATTATCCGATGGTAATCGGCGGGAAGCCGTTTTTTGCACTGCCTGCATTCATTCCGGTCACGTTTGAGGTAACTGTTCTTCTTGCTACCTTATCAACTGTTATTGGTATGATAGCTTTCTTTTTCAATTTCCCTTCAAACAGTCATCCTCTTCATGAAACAGAATATATGAAAAAGGTTTCGCTGGACAAATTCGGAATATTTATTCGAAGCGATGACCCGCAGTTTAATGAGGATGAAATCAGAACTCTTTACCAGAATCTCGGCGGTGAAGGTATTGAAAAGATTTATTTTCCTGCAAAAGCAGATATTCCGTTGTTTGACCCGAAGTTCATAACATTTCTTGCAGTAATAGCGGTTACTGCTTCAGCATTTACATACATTGCTTTGAATAAACTCCTATACATGCCTCCTTATGATTTTATGGTGGAGCAGGAAAAATTAATACCGCAGGAGAAAAGCGATATTTTCAGCGACAACATCGGGATGCGCACACCTGTCAAAGGTACAGTAGCAAGAGGCTTTGTACCATATCCATATTCCGGAATTCCTTCACCTGCCGAAGTTTTAACAAATCCGCTTATACCGACAAAGGAAATACTGGAGATAGGCGGGAAAAGATTCAATATATACTGCAGTCCTTGCCACGGGTATTATGCAGATGGTGACAGCAGGTTGAGAGGGCAGTTTCCAAATCCCCCGTCACTCCATTCAGAGAGGGGAAGGGATATGGCGGATGGAATGATTTATCATATCATCACCAATGGACAGAATATAATGCCTTCTTATGCCTCCCAGATAAACCGGGATGAACGATGGGCAATAGTGCACTATATCAGAGTTCTGCAAAGGGCAAAAAATGCCACATCTGCAGATATTGAAGCGATAAAAAAGGATACTGCAAATGCTCAATAATAATTTAATAAAAAAAGAACTGCCCCCGGCCATGATAAAGCTCGGATGGATTCTTCTGAGTGTGGGATTCATATTTATAATAGCTGGTTTTGCGACTGATTATCAGCGGGCAATATTCAATTATCTGCTTGTATATATTTTCATTCTCAGCATAGGTATAGGAGCTTTGTTTCTTGTGGCAATAGAATATGTTGCCGGTGCAGAATGGAGTACTCCCTTAAGAAGGATTATTGAGTTTTATGCTTCGTTGATTCCTTTACTTATAATACTGGCTATACCACTTCTTTTTTCTCTGCATGATCTGTTTCACTGGAGTCATCCTGAGGCAGTTGCCGGAGATGAAATTCTCAAAGGTAAATCTCCATATCTCAACTCAACTTTTTTTATAATCCGGACCGCAGCCATTCTTTTAATATGGACGTTATTCTGGTTTCTTATTATTCGTAATTCAGAGAAACAGGATAAAACAAGTGACCAAAAGTTGACAAAAAAGAATATAACACTTTCAGCAGTATTTATTCCTGTATTTGCTATTACTGTTACTATAACCTCAATTGATTGGTTAATGAGTCTTGAGCCTCACTGGTTCAGCACAATATTCGGTGTTTATTTCTTTTCGGGGTCGGTTATCGGTGCACTTGCCGCTATTACGCTTGGTGCGGTTACTTTAAAGGAGAAGGGATATCTTCATCCCAGAATTACAAATGACCATTATTTTAGTCTGGGTGCTTTATTATTCGCCTTTATAAATTTCTGGGGATACATTGCATTTTCACAATATATGCTGATCTGGTATGCGGATCTTCCTGAGGAAAATTTCTGGTTCCTTTCACGCTGGCAGGGAGGATGGGAATATATATCAATTCTGCTTATAGTGGTTCACTTTGTCGTTCCATATTCTGCATTGTTATCTCAGCCATCCAAGATGAATCCCAAGAGATTAAAGTTTATATCGATTTGGATACTTATTGCACATTTGTTCGACTTGTATTGGCTTATATTACCTAACTTATATAAAAACGGATTTTCAATAAGCTGGATCGAATTCGCGTTTCCAATTTTTGCTGCAGGATTTATAATTGTATTATTCAATTATCTGGCTGCCAGGAAGAATCTAATTCCCATTGGTGATCCTAAACTGGAAAAAGGATTAAATTTTCATCTTTAAAGAGTAATTATGATAATTATGAAAAAACCAGACTTTAAAAAATACTTTTATGAATTAAAGGAAAATCCGGGTAAGATATTCGGACTCACATACATATACATCATGATAGCCGGATTTATGGTGGGAATCTATTACATTAACAATTTAGGCAATGTTGAAAGACAAACTGTACCTCCTTCACTAGCTGACTCAACACATATTATTGAAGAACTAAAGATAACAGAACCCGGTACAATTCCGGCAATTGACCTTAAAGAAGTGGAAAAACCAGGTGAACCGCTGCTCGAGACAGGTAAAAATCTTTATATGACCGCCTGTTTATCCTGTCATGGTGAAAATGGCATGGGAGATGGTCTGGCAGGTTCGTCGTTGAATCCGAAGCCGAGAAATTTTCATAATAATGAGGGATGGATAAATGGCAGTACCCTGACCGGTATTTACAAAACCATCGAAGAAGGAATAGCCGGTTCTGGAATGATATCATTTAGTTATTTCCAGCCCCGGGAGAAACTTGCCCTTGCGCAGTATATCCGCAGCAATTTTGTTAATAATGCGACTGCAGTTACAACCGATGAACTTACATTGCTTGATCAGACATACAACCTTTCAGCTGGTTCAAAGATAGCCGGACAGATACCTGTTAAGAATGCTATGGAAATTTATCTGAAAGAAAACAGGTCAAAGACTGAAAGAATAATTAATTCATTAAGAAAACTTTCCGGAATGAAGGATGAAGGCGGAGAATTATTCGACCAGCTTGTTACTGATAAAATTCAGGCTGTAACCGCTCTGACACAATCCACAGAGTGGAAGCGAGATAAAAATAAAATGAAAGCGCTGATATTAACAAGTATTAACAGGAATGGATTTAACGGTGAGGTTTTTAAACTAAATGAAGATGAATGGAGCATTTTGTATAAGTTACTCACAGAAATTATTTAGGTCATATAAATGAAAAAGATATTTTTAATAATCACATTTTTAGCTGCAGTTCAGGCTCAGCCGGCAGATAAAATTAAAATTGGCATCGATGAGCAGTTAGGCAAGATGTTGCCGCTTAATTTAACTTTCAAAGATGAAAATGGTAAACCTGTACTGCTGAAGGACTTAATGACAAAACCGACTTTATTCACTTTTGTATATTATGACTGTCCCGGTATATGTACACCACTTCTTAACTCTCTGGCTGAAGTCGTTCAGATTTCTGATCTCCGTCCAGGCGAAGATTATAACATAATTTCCTTAAGCTTCGATGGAACAGATACACCGGCTCTGGCTTTGAAGAAAAAAAATAATTATCTGAGTATGATTGAGAAAGCATTTCCACCTGAATCATGGAGATTTCTTACCGGGGACAGTATCAATATAAAAATACTTACAGATGCAGCCGGATTTTATTACCAGAGACAGGGGAAGGAATTCATTCATACCGGGGCTTTTATTTTTGTGACTGCTGAAGGAAAGATTACCCGATACCTGTTTCCCGGATATTCCGATAAAGCCGGTTTTAATATTCTTCCTTTTGATTTCAAAATGGCAATTACGGAAGCCCAGGAAGGTAAGGTAAGTCCAACAATTGCACGGGTTCTTCAGTTCTGTTTCAGCTATGATCCTGAAGGGAAGACCTATGTCTTTAATATTACCAGAGTGCTTGGTGCAGGTATGCTGGTTCTTGTGATCGGATTTGTATTATTTCTTACAATTAAACCTAAAAAGTCACAAGCTAAGAAAGGGGAGAAATGATGAGCAGCGAAACAACACACGTCAGCTACCTGGAGTATCAGGGACGTTATAAAGGATTAAGAGGGTGGATATTTTCCACTGACCATAAGCGCATTGGAATAATGTACCTAATTGCCGCAACAGTATTCTTTGCCGCAGGGGTTGTTTTCGGATTTCTGATGAGACTTGAACTTCTCTACCCGGGTAAGACCATAGTTTCTGCCCAGACTTATAACACATTCTTTACCCTGCATGGGGTAATAATGATTTTCCTTTTTGTTATCCCGGGTCTTCCTGCAATATTCGGAAACTTTTTTCTGCCGATACTGATCGGAGCAAAGGATGTTGCCTTTCCTAGGCTTAATCTGTTATCATGGTGGTTATATGTAATTGGCGGGGCACTTGTTTTATTGTCCATTCTTCTTCCCGGGGGTCCGGCTGATACAGGATGGACATTTTACATCCCCTATTCAGTCCGAACGGGCACGAACGTTATATTTACTGTATTTGCTGCATTTATCCTCGGCTTCTCATCCATATTAACGGGAATAAATTTTGTAACTACAATTCACAGGCTGAGAGCTCCCGGGATGGGATGGTTTAAGATGCCGCTTTTTACATGGTCTCTTTATGCTACTGCGTGGATTCAGGTTCTTGCGACTCCCATAATTGGCATTACATTATTACTGATAGTTGTCGAACGTGTATTTGGGGTAGGTTTATTTGACCCTGCACTTGGAGGTGATCCTGTACTATTTCAACACCTGTTTTGGATATATTCGCATCCGGCAGTTTATATTATGATTCTTCCTGCCATGGGTGTTGTCTCTGAAATCATTCCTGTATTTGCACACCGTACCATTTTCGGATATAAGTTCATAGCGTTCTCCAGTCTTGCTATCGCTGTGTTCGGATCACTTGTATGGGCACACCATATGTTTGCTGCCGGGATGAGTGATTTTGGACAATTTGTATTTTCACTTCTTACGTTTCTCGTTGCTATACCAAGTGCGATTAAAGTATTTAACTGGACTGCCACACTTTATAAAGGTTCCATATCGCTTGAACCCCCAATGGCATTTGCACTTGCATTTATTTTTCTCTTTTCAATAGGGGGATTGACAGGTGTAATGCAGGGAGCTTTGTCAGTTGATATTCATATAACAGATACTTCCTTTATAGTCGCGCATTTTCACTATGTTATGTTTGGCGGCACCGGATTCGGAGTATTTGCAGCCTTGCATTACTGGCTGCCAAAGATGTTCGGAAGGATGTACAATAAAAAAGCAGCTTATTCGGCATTCTGGTTTTTGTTTATAGGATTTAATGTACTTTATTTCCCAATGTTTATTATGGGCTGGCTGGGTATGCCAAGAAGGTATTATGATTATTTACCCGAATACACAATTTATCACCAGATTTCAACAGTTGGTTCATGGATACTGATAACAGGGCTTATAATCATGTTTACAAACTTATATCTAAGCCTTAAGCGAGGTAAAAAAGTGACTGCCAGGAATATATGGGGAGGAGAGACTCTTGAATGGCAGATTGAAACTCCTCCGACGTACGAAAATTTTGAAGAAATTCCTTTAATTACTGAAGGACCATATGAGTATAAGGATAATGACCAGGATATTCTGGAGGAAAAGGAGGTCGTGTGAGTAACCAGGAACATGCTATGGCTCACCGGGATGATGTCGGCTCCAGGATGGGTATGTGGCTTTTTCTTTTCACTGAACTTCTGCTTTTCGGAGGTTTGTTTTTTCTCTACTCGGTTTACCGGTTTGTTAACCAGGAGGAATTTCATATCGCTGCCAAAGAACTGGATACGATAATCGGGACTTTTAATACTGCTATTCTTCTTACAAGCAGTCTTACTATGGCCATGTCCATTTCAGCAATACAAAAGAATAATAAAAGGCTATCCATATTCTTCCAGCTGATTACTATACTGCTCGGTTTTGGATTCATGGTGAACAAGTATTTTGAATGGACTGCCAAAATAAACCATGGAATATTTCCCGGAAGCGAGGAACTTCTTAACCGAGGCTCAGGGGAAATTCTTTTTTTCGGTTTATACTATGTTATGACGGGGCTTCACGGGCTTCACGTACTGATTGGAATATTTATTATTGGTACAATGACCTGGTTCACTTCCAGAGATATAATTACTAAGGAAAGCTATGTAAAGCTTGAAGCCGCCGGGTTGTACTGGCACCTGGTTGATATAATCTGGATCTTTTTATTCCCTTTATTTTATCTGATAACCTGAGGAACTAAATGGAATCTTCTGAACTGATACACCGCCCGCAATATGGCAAATATATTCTGGTATGGATAGCCCTGCTAATGCTTACAGTAATAACTGTTACGGTAGCCGGTATTAATTTCGGCGTCCTCACACTTGCCACTGCACTTACCGTCGCCTCGGTAAAATCATACCTGGTGCTGACTGTATTTATGCATCTTAAAACTGAACAGACAGCGTTCAGGATTTTTGTCGGTGTAGCATTATTTTTTATAATTATTTCATTTGTGCTGCTATTTGCAGACTATTCTTTTATGTAAGGTGAAAATCAATGATTGCTCAATCGGTTAATTATGCCCACTCAGTTGATGAAGCATTTTTATTTATACTGATTGTATCAGTATTCTTTCTGGTATTGATTACCGGATTGATCATTACGTTCATAATCAAGTATAACCGTAAAAAGAATCCCAAGCCCACTAACATACATGGGAATCTGCCCCTGGAGATTTTATGGACGATAATACCAACTGTCCTGGTTCTTATAATGTTCTGGTACGGATGGACCGGATATAAAGAAATCACCTCACCACCTGACGATTCAATGGAAATAGATGTAACTGCTCAAATGTGGGTATGGAAATTTACATATAAAAACGGGATTACATCTGATTCTCTTTATATCCCGGTAAATCGTCCGGTGAAAGCACATCTTACTTCGCTGGATGTTAATCATTCATTTTATATTCCTGAGTTCCGCATTAAAAAAGATGTTATCCCGGGAAGGAAAAACTTTACCTGGTTTATCGCTGATAAAGTAGGTAAATACCAGATTTTATGTGCTGAATACTGCGGATTGAATCATTCCTATATGCTTAATAAAGTGATCGTTCTTACCGCAGATGAATTTTCCATCTGGATGCAGGAAAAACTTAACGAGAAAAATAATCAGGATACTGTTTCAGCAGACAATATCAATAATCAGTCTGTAGCTAAATGAAGATGAGATTAAGTACATACCTTGAGCTGGCCAAGATCAGGATAACAATTTTCGTTATGCTTACAACTGCACTTGGATATATTGTTGCTTCCCGGGAAATAAATACAGGGATCATACTGCCATGCCTTGGTATACTTCTTGTCGCCTGCGGTTCTGCTGCTGTTAATCACCTGCAGGAAAGAAAAACGGATGCCCTGATGGACAGGACAAAAAACCGTCCTCTTCCTTCCGGAAAAATTACTCCGGCCGGAGCAATAGTATATGCGGTTATATTATTACTGTCCGGCACAGTTATCCTGATGACTGCTGCCGGATTGTTGGCAGCTGCCTTAGCTTTATTAAACCTTATCTGGTATAACCTGGTATATACTCCTTTGAAGAAGAGGTATTCACTTGCCATAATTCCGGGCTCTCTGGTAGGCGCTATTCCACCGGCAGTGGGGTGGGTTGCCGGCGGCGGATATATTTTCGATCCTCAGATAATTATCATTGCATTCTTTTTCTTTATCTGGCAAATTCCGCATTTCTGGCTTTTGCTGATAGTGCTTAGAAAAGATTATGAGCAGGCAGGTTTCCCAATACTTACAAATTTATTCTCTGATGATCAGCTAGGCAGAATAACGGTTATCTGGATCTATGCTACTGCAGTTACCGCTCTGCTTATCCCTCTGTTCGGAATTGTTGAATACACACTTATAAATGTTGCTTTATTTGCTGCAGGTTTATGGCTTGTTATTCATGCTTCCAGAATGCTGGGAAGACTTGATCATAAGTTATTTTACAGATATGCCTTTAAGGAGATAAATTTATTTGCTGTATTAATTGTTTTGTTCCTTTCACTTGATAAAATAGTTTAAATAACGGACTTAATATGGAATTTTTAGAAAAGCTTGTGCTTCCGCAGTCTGCTCACCACATACAGCTTATTCACTATTTGCTGATTGCGATTTTCTTTCTCTTTATACCCTATATAGGGACGCTGCTGGTAAGCAGTATTGTGTCCCTGGTATACTGGCATAAAGGTAAAAGAAGCAGAAATGAATTATATCTTGACTTTGCGGCATCTGTAATTCGGATTCCTACCCTCAATAAAAGTATCGGTTTTGTTCTAGGTATTTTACCTATCCTTACCATAACATTTATGATTTCCCAGATTATGCATGGTGCAGGTACTTATGTGCTTCAGCTTCTTTTTGTTTCTTTTATTATGGGAACTATAGGTGTTATTCTACTTTATACATTCAGGTATTCGCTTGATTTCCAAAGATTATATACCAATATTGATGAGAAAGTTAGAGACACTGAAATCAATTCTGAGATTAAGGAAAAGTCCCGCCATGTGGTAAGACTTGCTGACAAAACCGGATTATGGGGAATAATATTTCTGTCAGCTGCTTTATGGCTGCTCTTTTCTGCAACTACTTTAATCGTTAATCCGCCAATGTGGCAATCAAGTCTGTTCAGTTTAATATTCTCCTGGAGAGTGCTGTTATTTGTAATTCAGTTTTTAGCAGTGGCATCCTCAATAATGGGAGCGGTAATGCTTTTTGCTTATTTTTATTGGGAAGGTGGCATTACGAATGAAAATGAAGATCTGTTATCCTATATTAAAACGATATGCCTGCGAATTACATTCGGCGGATCACTTTTATTGCCTGTATTTATCGCCGTTACTTTGCTCTCTGTAAATTCAAATTACCTATCGGGAAGTGTGTTTGTTTTTTCTCTATTATCGCTGATCTTTCTTCTGTTAGCTTATAACCTGTTATATGCCGTAATCAAGGAAAAAAATACCAGATACAGCGGTCTTGTTTTTTTTCTGATACTTTTTACGGCTTTTTCCGTTATCATCAAGGATCAGGCGGTTATGAGCAATGCTACTGAGCAGCAGGCGGTTATACTCGATTCACAATTCCAGGAATATTTGGCCGGACTAACCGGAAACCGGGGTACCGAGGAAGTCAGCGGTAAGGAAATTTTTGACGTAAGATGTTCATCCTGTCATAAGTTCGATCAGAAACTTGTGGGACCAGCTTATAAGGATGTACTCCCTAAATATGAAGGAAAAATTGATCAACTGACGGGATTTGTGTTAAATCCGGTAAAAAAGAATCCTGAGTATCCTCCAATGCCCAATCCTGGTTTAAAACCTAATGAGGCAAAAGCTGTTGCAGGGTATATAATGGAAACATATAAGAAGTGATTTAAGAAATATTCCTGCTGATTTCTAAACCTTCCATTTGATTGTGCCTATCTGTGCATTTATAAAATGAAGGACAATAAATATTTCATAAAGAAGCTGGAGATAAATAAGCTGAAAGAAACTGAATTTATATCCGAACTTCTGCTGAAAATAATTTAGAAGAGTCAGATCAAACAGCAGCTTGAAAAGCAGGGGGACTGCATAAACTGCATTCAGCGGTGCCAGAAATGCCAGTGAAAAGGGGAGAAGATTTATAATATGCCATACTGCAAGTATAAACTTAATTTTAAATGAATAGTAGAAAGACGCCCGTGTATGCCTTTTTCTCTGACGGAAATATCCGCTGAAATTTATTTCAGAATCCGTATAAACAAACGAATCTCTTTCCGTAACTGCACCAATTTTCAACTTATTCTTCACCGCTTCCCTTATAAGAAGGTCATCATCACCGTATGGCACCTCCATGGTTTTATTATAGCCTGATATGCTTTCGAAAGATGTTTTCCGGAAGCCCATGCTTCTGGCTGCTGCAGAATAAGGCATACCGAAAGACATTCCTCCGAAGGTGAGTACCGAACTTCTCAGATTTTCAAATGCTGAAACCCTGCTCACCAGCGATTTTTTAATTCTGATCGGTGCTATTCCTAAAACTATTTCATAACCCTGACCGAATCTTTCCATAAAGGATTTAGTCCAGCTGCTTTCGGGTAGACAGTCAGCATCGGTCAATAATATATTCTCCTTGCCGGAATTCATAATTGCTTCTGTTAATGCTTGTTTCTTCCCCTGTGATCCACGATTTTTTAGAACATATATATTATCGTTTAAATCGCTAAATAATACAGCTTTTTCATAAGTTCCATCGGTCGAAAAATCATCAATTATTATTATTTCCGGAGCAGGTACAGTTTGCAAAAGCAGCTTATTAATAGTATCCGGAAGGCTTTTTTCTTCATTCCTTGCAGAAATTATAACCGAGAATTCCGAATAACTTCCCGATATTTTACTACGCTGCCGGAACAGCGAATTGAGTCCTGCAAAAAGCAGGAAGTTAAGCAAAAAGAGAAGAAAGAGAATTATTATCAGGGTCATTTTGAATTATTTTTAGACCTTTAAATATTAAAAAAAATTATTTGATATAATAATAATATTTCTTAAAATAGGTCCGGAAAATTTGTTACTTATGTAAACAGACAATAAGCTCTGAAGTCGCTGCCCTCAGATGAGCCTTTCCTGATATCATAAAAATTTTCCCTTGGCGATGCCATTCCTTCATCGCATCATTTTATTAACTTTTTACAATTTATTACAGCCTGATAGTGAATTAAATTCGTATGTATTATATCCTTAACAGGCGTAAATAAATAATTCTGGAGATTATAAATTATTCGTAAACATATGGAGGTCCTTAATGACTAAACTGTATACGCTGATTTCAACTCTACTGATCAGTGTTTTACTTCTCAGCAATATTTTTGCCCAGGATACTGAAAGATGGACAAAGATATTTCCCGGTAATAATAATATTACCGAACCGGGTAAGTATAATCCTGATTTCAGATTTAATTTACAGCCTCATTCACAGGTTGTAGGGAACAAGACTTATACTGTATATCCCAATATAATTATGCATCCTACCTATGGTCAGGGTTCACAATCTGAAATGTCTATCGCAATTAATCCGATAAATCCGAATATCATTCTTGCCGGATCTAACGGTGCCAATACTGCAGTAACATATCTTAACCAGGGATATTACGTAACCTCGGATGCCGGTAATACCTGGTACGGCAACGACTCTCTTCCGGGCAAGCCAGCAGGTTACTACAGGTCGGATCCGGTTGTGGGATTTGATCTGAATGGAAACATGTATTTTAATACTCTTGAATACAGCAGCACGCTGGGTGATGTAGTAACTTTGAAATCGACTGATAACGGATTAACCTGGCCGCTTAAGGTTGCAGTTCCGAACCCAGGACCGGATGAAGATAAAAACTGGATGGCGATTGATCAGAATCCTGGTTCACCATATGTGAATTATCTGTATACATCTTATACCGAGTTCGGATCAAGTGATGTCAATTACCGTAAACTTGAATTCTCTCGTTCTACCGATGGTGGAAACACATGGAGTACCCCGGTGAACTTCAGCGGTACAGTAGGTTATTTGCACCAGGGTGTAAACCTTGCCGTAAATTATAATGGTGACCTTGTCGGAACTTTCACAAACTATCAGACCAGCGGTTTAACAGTAAGTGATATCGGATTCAATAAGTCAACCGACGGCGGTGCTACATTCACCGGCGCAGTTAAAGCTGCTTTAAATATAAATGATATCAGAGGCAACCTAATAAAAGGCGGTAATACTGTAAGAGTTAACGGATTTCCGCAGATTGCTACCGATAACAGCAGCGGACCTCACCAGGGACGTATTTATATTACCTGGGCAGCGAAACAAACAACCGGTGTTGCCCCAGATGTTTATCTGATATGGTCCGATAACGGCGGTACAACCTGGACTTCACCGAAAAGAGTAAACGCAGATTCTGCTCTTACCAACCGGGATCAGTTCTTCCCGTCTGTTGAAGTAGATCCCGCTGATGGTTCGGTAAATATAATTTATTATGACAGCCGTAATTTTGCAGCCAATGATTCGTGCGAAGTTTACCTTTCACGTTCTGTTGACGGCGGCTTAACCTTTGACGATATTAAAGTATCCGATCATGCATTCCTGCCAAGATCCATTCCTGGTCTTGCTACAGGATACCAGGGAGATTATATCGAAGTTGCAGCAAGAAATGGAACAGTATGGCCGGTTTGGGCTGACAACAGAACCGGTCAATACCAGGGATATACTGCTAAAGTTTTCTTTATCCAGATTGACCATGCCCAGCTTCCAAATACAGAAAATCTTGCAGGACCTTACCAGGTAAAGGCCACTGTTTCTGCAAGTCTGCCAATTTCATTTACTACATTGTACTGGAGGAGGGGAAACTCAGGACCATTCGATTCACTGCCGATGTCCCAGATAGCTGCAACCGATACTTTTGTTGCAAATATACCGGGGAATGGTTCTCCTGCAATTTATCAATATTACATCTATGCAGAGGATAATGTAGGCTCATTTGCCACCCTTCCNNCATCAGTTACAGACAATATTGGTGTTGATTCTGTGTGGGTTGTATACAAATTAAATGCTTCAGGAACTATCAATCAATTCGGTCTGGTCTTAAGCAGCGGTACCTATTCCGGAACATTCGGACTGGATACTTCAGGAATAGCTTTGGGCGATTCTATTATGTACAGAGTTGTTGCCAGAGATGCCTCTGCAGCGCATAATCTTGGTTATCATCCTTCAGAAGCAGGATTTAATACCTTTAAATTTGTTCCTGATGAGGATTACCCGGTTATTGCACATACTGCTTTAAGGGATCAGCCGATTATAAGGTGGCCCGCTGAAGTCAAAGCAGTTGTAACTGATAATCTTGGCCTTCAGAGTGTTTCTGTGGAAGTTAAAATAAATAACGGAACACCAACCGGTTTCAACCTTGTAAACAGTAGCGGAGACAACTGGTCTGCGTTTTTCCCGTTTGATACTACTCAGGTTTCGGTTGGCGATATGATAAGCTACCGGATTAAAGCAGTTGATAATTCTACTGTACATAATGTAACCTATCTTCCGACCAGCGGTTTTTACGATTTCGATATTATTTCAACAAAGGGAATCGTTGCCGTGGTAAATGATGACGTTACTCTTTCAGAAAGGTTATCAAATAAAGACGGAGTTGACCAGACGGACGTTCTTTCGCCGCTTGGTGCATCTGCAGATCTTATAGCTGCTACACTTACCCAGGCAGGGTATGTGGCAGATCTTGTTAATTTTGGTGTCTGGGATGTCTCAAATATCAGTAATTATGATATCGTTGTTCTTAGTGCTGGAACGAAAACCGCGATCCAGTTTAATGACCAGGCAAAGAGAAATGCTGTTGTTAATTACAATCTTGCCGGCGGTAAAGTATTCGTCGAAGGCGGTGAAGTTGGCTGGAATTACAGGCAAACCTCCGAAATCGATGCAAATTTCAGAAGAACAATTCTAAGAGACAGCCTCTGGGTGAGCGATAATTCTTCAGGTCTGTTGAAAAAACGTATTCCTTATCATCCTATTTGGAATGTTCCGAATTATGTACAGGATTCACTTGCATTTTCAGGGACAAGCTACGGGTATAGGGATGTGATGAGAATTATGCCTAATACTCCCGGAATTTTTAAACTTGGAAGCTGGTGGGGTACATATGCTGATACAGCCGGTATTATTGCATATTCACCAACAAATGATACAAATTATGTAACAAATATCTTTTGTACATTTGCAATCGGAGGTATAACTGATCAGGTTGCTGCTGCAAAACTTGTTGATAACCTTTTTGAGTATTTATCTTTCGGCTATTCCATAATACCGGTGGAACTTGCTTCTCTGAATGCAAGTGTTTCCAATGGTGCAGTTACATTATCATGGCAGACTGCAACGGAAACCAACAACTCCGGATTCGATATCGAAAGAAGAACTGCAGAAACAACTTTTAACAAGGTTGGCTTTGTACCGGGTAAAGGCTCAACAACAAATATTTCCTCCTATACTTTTATCGATGATAATCTGAATTCAGGCAGCTATATCTACCGCCTGAAGCAGATTGATCTTGACGGAACAGTAAGTTATTCGAAGGAAATAAATATTGACGTTACTGCACCTGCAGTATTTGAACTGGCCCAGAACTATCCTAATCCGTTCAATCCCAGCACCAGTATCAAATTCTCGGTGCCGGTTGACGGAATGGTGTCCCTGGCAGTTTATAACCTTCTTGGTGAAAAAGTATCCACACTCCTTAACCAGGAAATGAAAGCTGGAAGACACGAAGTTAAATTCGATGCATCCAGGCTGTCAAGCGGATTATATTTCTACCGTCTTGAGGCCGGAAGTTTCTCTTCCGTTAAAAAGATGATGCTCTTAAAGTAATCTCTTACCTGTTTTAGGTTAATCTCTTAAAGCCGGGGCAATTACCCCGGCTTTTTTAATGATTTCCAACAAAATCACCCATTTCATGTTAAAGACTTAATTAAAATTGCTTATTTATTGGGCACCTGACTCGGTTCTAACTCGGGTCTAACCCGATTCTAACCTGATTCTAATCCCATTTTTATGAGGATAAAATGACGATTGATTTGGTTTTATTTCAGCCCAGAATTTCATCTCCTTCCCAATCGGAATAAAATCCTTAATTATTTACAACTCTTTTGTAAAAATGGGTTTTTTACTATCATTTTAGGTAATAAATTTGTAATTAAATTAAATTTTTCCGGGAAAAGTATATAAATCAAATGAAATGTAGTTTTCTCCTGATTGTGTTATTTGTTCCTTTCTTATATCCTCAGCAGGAATATAATTTTAATAATTACTCCGCTTCAGTGAGGGGAAAATCCCTGGAAGTAAAAAAAGAGGGAAAATTTGCCTTCATAATGGAATTTTCAGATCCGCAGGAGTATATAGCCGACTTTGATAATGATGGTCTTGAGGATTTGATGATTGTTAACCGCTATAAGAGTGGGGATCGGTTTGATTATACAGCTTATCTTTTTAATACTATCGACTCCTTTTATATTGCCGATTCGATACACTCGGGATGCTATGAACCGTTTTTTACTGTTTCAGATGAAATTGGAGAAATAATAATAATTGCCGGCAATTCTGAATTTTCAAAGTTCACTGCCGGAATTGAGCAGTTTCTCCCGGTAAACTGCTATAAGTATGAGAGCGGCGAAATTATGAAAATTAATGATGAACTCTACGATATTTTCATTTCAGAGAATGAAGATATACTTGAATATATTGAAGACTTTTTCAGTAATCATGATAAAAACTGTGGAAGCACAATGCAGATAATCCCTGCTGTGGCCTCTGCATATGCCAACTATTGCAATGCAGGTGAGCCGACACTTGCTCACCAGCTTATTTCCAATTATTATTATTGTGATGATAAAGAGGAATTTGTAAGCCGGCTCAACGAACTAATTCTCAAATAATGAAAGGAATTCACAGATGAAGATCGACTGGAATGAATTTATTGGAAGAACCCTGCATATTACCATGCATGAAAATTACGGACTCGTACAAGATCCCGCGGTAAATGCGCCAATTTATGAAATTGTTTTTAAGACAGGGCGGTTACTTGACGTTTATGAAGAAGGTCTGATGCTGGAACAGGAAAGAGAAAACACACAGCAGAATGCTGAAGCCTCCGAGTCTGTTAAAGAGATCGTAACCGTAAAAATATTTATTCCTCACAGTTCTGTTAAGTGTGTTGAAATCTTTGAGATCTGATGAAAGCTGTAAAATGGAATTAATTTTAATTCTGCTCTTATCAGGATTTTTCTGTTATGCACCGGCACAGGAGATTGAAATAAAAACAGTACAGACTTATGCAGGTAATAATGAAACTACGCTGCCCGTAATCAGCGGTGAAGAAAGATTTGACAATATAACCATCGAATTCGATGTTAAGTCGGAATTTTTACCTGATTTCAGCATTCTTTTCAGGTTCTGCGACAGAGACTGGAACCCTTATGATAATCTGTTTTTGAGAAACACGGGGGAGAACATGGCTTATAATATTGAATTATCAAGGCTTCCCATAACTGTCGATGAAGCGGAATACCATTTCAGGGGATCCTTTCCTAATTCAAGGGATAATGTAAGTTTTCCTTTCTCAGGTAAATGGATGTATTTTGTTACAGCTTCAGATGATACCTCTATTGTATATGCTTCCGGCAGGTTCATTGTTGTGCATAAGGAAATCGGGATGAACACCTCCTTAAAGCATGAAAAGCTTGAAGATGAAACTTTTTTCCCGACTGACCTGTCCAGAGTTTTCAATATTACCGCGGAATTTGAACTTCCTGATGAATTACATCCTTCATTTGTCGACCACCTGGAGATCATTGAAAACCAGAAAATATTTTACCCGGTGAAAGTGGACAGAAAGTTCAATTCCAACAGGCGTTATTATTATTGGGATGGAAACAGGAAATTTACGTTTACTGCCCGTGATGTCCGTCCCGGAAATGAATACAGGAAGGTTGATACTAGGGATTCCAAAATATTTGCCGGGAAAAATGTGACCGCACATTTTAATGAAATTGAATACTCCAGGTTTTTTACGAAATCGCCGCGGGATATGAATGGCGGATTTATAATTGGAAAAGAAGAAGTATTCCCGACCTATTTAAACGTGAAGTTCGAATTTAAACCTCCAGGGGAGAATTACGGCAGTATTTATCTTACCGGGGCATTCAACAACTGGCAGATCCTTCCTTGGTATGAAATGGATAATAATAACGGGATTTATAGTAAAACCATAACCCTTCGTCGGGGTGCTTACGACTATCAGTACGTAGCTGCTGATATCATAAATGGCAGAATACTGAATGAGGATTGGTATATTCTTGAAGGCAATAATTATGAGACTACAAATGTTTACCATTTATTGCTCTATTATTCTGATCCAAATTATGGCGGGTATGATAAAATAATCGGCTATAAAATTTTACTAAACAAATAAATTAATCGGCTGGAAAAGCAAATGGATAAATTGAAAATTGGAGTAATTGGAACAGGTCATTTAGGAAAGCTTCATATTAAAATGTTCAGGCAGATCGAAAACTGCCATTTGATCGGAATATATGATAATAATGACACACAGGCGGAAATTGCATCCGCCGAATATGGTGTGACTGCTTTTAAAAACATGGCTGAGCTTCTGGACAAAGTTCAGGCTGTTTCAATTGCAACCGTAACAAGCGCCCATTTCGAAATTGCAAAAGAGTGCCTTCAGAGGGGCATCCATGTTTTTATTGAGAAGCCTATTACGGCGAAAATTGAAGAAGCTGAAGAGCTTGTAAAAATTGCAGAACGGAATCATCTTACTCTGCAGGTAGGTCATATTGAACGGTTTAATCCTGCACTGCTTTCTCTTGAAAAACATATTGTCGAACCGCTGTTCATACAGTCGGACCGGCTTGCTCAATTTAACCCCAGGGGCACCGATGTAGCGGTAGTTCTTGATCTTATGATCCATGATATAGATATTATCTTAAGCCTTATAAAAAGCAACGTGGTAAGAGTTGACGCCAACGGAGTAGCTGTAGTTTCAAGCAGTATTGATATTGCAAATGCCCGTATTCAATTTGAGAACGGTGCAGTTGCTAATGTTACAGCAAGCAGGATCTCCCAGAAAAAGATGAGAAAGATGCGGTTATTTCAGAGGGACAGTTACATTGGACTTGATTTTACTGCAGGTGTTTCTGAAATATACAGATTAATGGCACCCGATGATAAGCCGGGAACAGCTTTTCTGTCCTATGGTGAAATTGGTATTGGTGATAAAAAAAGGCATATAATTTATGAGCAGCCTGAAATAAAGGATATTAACGCACTTTTATATGAACTGCAGCTTTTTACAGATGCGGTAATAACCAAAAAAGAACCGGTAGTATCAGGTGAAGATGGTTTAAAGGCTTTGAAAGTAGCTTCTGCAATAATTGTAGAGATTGAAAGAACGGAAATATTGAGGAGTAAGTAAAAATGAAAAAGATGTTGCTGTTTTTATTGCTTACGGCTTTCTTGAATATAAGCTGCAGCGTTTACCAGTCGCTTGTAAATATAGGAAGGCTTAAATTCAAGCTGGGTACCGTAAACGGATTCAATATAAACGGAGTTCAAATAAGCAATAAAGCCCGGTTGTCGGATTTCACTCCCCAGGAAATACTCACAATTTCTTCAGCGATTGCCGGAGGGAAGCTTCCGGTTTCCTTTATACTTAATGTTGAAACCACTAATCCAAATGACGGCACCGGCGGTTACAGTAGAACTAACGCAACAATAAAATCTTTTCCGTGGCGCCTTCTTATAGATGACAAAGAAACAATAAGCGGTAATATTGCTTCACCCTTTACAGTACCGGGAACCGGGGAATCGGTTTATCTTCCGCTGCAGATAAATTTTGATCTCTTAAGTTTTATAAAGGACAGGAATTACCAGTCGATTATAAATCTTGCACTGGCAATCGGAGGGCAGCAGGGCTCTTCAGCGAACCTGGCAATTTACTCACGTCCGACAGTATCCACAGGATTAGGAGACATAGGATATCCGGACGAAATAAAAATTATCAGTTTAAAATACAGCAACTGATATATGACTTTAATATGATTTTTATTTATAATCAGATCACTGATAAAAAGTATTCCGGAAAATTATGGCTAAAAAAGAAAAATATGCCTTAGGAGTAGACCTTGGCGGAACTTATATAAAGCTGGGTATTGTAAGCGCTTCTGGCAGAATAAAAAAGAAATTATCGGTCGATACAAAAGTAAATGAAGGGCCGGCAAAAATAATTTCTCAGATCAAAAAAGGGATAAAAGAGTTATTAAATAAGAATAAGTTAAATATCCAGGGTATTGGTATAGGTTCTCCGGGTGTAGTAACAGTAAAAAAGGGTATCGTTGAAAATCCTCCCAATTTTCCGGGTTGGGGAAAAGTGAACCTTGGAAGAATAATCGAAAAAGAATTTAAAATGAGGGTTCATGTAGAGAATGACGCAAATGCTGCTGCCATCGGCGAGATGATATTCGGTGCCGGCAGAAGGATAGATTCTTTTATAATGATTACACTGGGGACCGGAGTCGGTGGCGGAATAATATTGAAACGTAAATTATATAGAGGCGAATTCGGAGCAGCTGGTGAGATCGGGCATATTACAATCAATCATAAAGGACTTAAGTGCAACTGCGGCTCTTATGGCTGTATTGAAACATATGCCGGGAATAATTATCTGATTAGCCGTGTAAAAGAGCAGCTAAAGCAGAACAGGGATTCTGTTTTATGGAATGAAGCAGATCCTGATCTTTCGTCATTATCACCGCGGGTTATTTCAGAAGCAGTAGATGCAGGCGATATATTTGCACTTTCCGTTGTAAATGATTTAGGTGAGTATCTCGGTGCGGCGTTTGCATCGGTGAGTAATCTGTTGGACGTCAGTACGTTTATCATTGGTGGCGGTGTGGCAGGATTCGGGGAACCATTGTTTGAATCTATTGAAAGGACTGTTAAAGAGAGAGTGCTTACCCCTCTTAGTCCAAGAGTTAAAGTAAAAGCTGCTAAACTGAAAAATGATGCCGGTATTAAAGGAGCATCTGCACTTGTATTTTATAAATCCTGAAACGAGATGAAGCAGTTACTTCCTGTATTTATTCTGATATATGCTTTAAGACTGTTTGCACAGCAGGATACTCTGGAAGCAGTTAACCCGCTTTTGATGATGCCGGACTCTGCAGTAGTAGCTGATACCGCGTCCAAAAGATATGATGTGGATACTGTAATTTATGTTTCAAGTACTGATTCTTTAATCTTTTTTATTAATCAGAAAAAGATGAACCTTTACGGCAAAGGAGAACTGAAGTATAAGGATACTGATCTGAAGAGTGAGAATATTTACGTTGACTTTCAGACCAGCAATATTGAGGCGCAGGGATTAAAGAGTGATACTGCCAGGAAAGGATTTACGGGAACACCGGTGCTTGTTGAAAGAGGGGAAACGTATGAAGGGGTAAGTATGAAATACAACTTTAAAACTCAAAGAGGCTTTATTTCATCTGCGGGCACCGAACAGGAAGGCTCAACATATACAGGCGCCAAGATAAAAAAGGTTGATTCTGAGACCTACTTTATTGAGAGCGGTATTTATACTACCTGTCCGCTTGACACTCCGCACTATTATTTTTATTCGGACGAGATGAAGGTAATTCACAAAGAACAGATTGTTGCAAAATGGATATGGCTGAATTTTGGTGGAGTTCCGTTTCCCATTCCGCTGCCCTTTGCAGTCTTTCCAATTGAATCAGGCAGGAGGTCAGGAATTCTGGCTCCCGCATTTGGTGATGATCCTACCAGGGGAAGATACTTTTCCCGCTTTGGCTATTTCTGGGCGATCAGCGACTATATGGATTGGAATTTAACCGCCGATTATTATACAAGGGGCAGTTATAATCTGAGCTCCCAGTTCCGTTATGCCAAACGCTATGATTTTACAGGTAATCTTAACGGCGGTTATACATACGAACGAATTAATGAGGCATCGGATCCTGATTATCGTGAGAATATATCATGGCGGCTGCGGTGGAATCACAACCAGAACCTAAATCCCACAACCAGACTTGATGCGAATCTTGAATTTATGTCCGGAAATTATCTTACAAGGAATACAATTGCACTCAGCGAACTGTTGAGGAACGAGATTATTTCAAGTGCAACTTTATTTAAGTCCTGGGATGAATCGGGTAACAGCTTATCGCTGGGCTACAGAAGGAATCAGACGATTGAGACCGGCGATATTTCTGAGGTCCTTCCCAACCTCACTTTTAATATGTCGCAGTCTTATCCTTTCCGGGGGAGCGGAAGTCAAAATTGGTATGAATCGTTTGGTTACCAGTATTCCGGGCAGTTTCAAAATAACCGCATAAAGCAGGGTGGCCAGTTAAAAATAAGAGGGGGTATCCAGCATAATATCAATTTAAGTTTTGCGCCTAAAATCGGTTATTTTAATTTTACACCTTTCTTCAGGTACCAGGAAAAATGGTATAATAAAAGAATTGAAAGGTATCTGGCCGGACAAACAGCTGGGGGCACCGATTCGGTTGTAACAAACGATGTAAAAGAAATAAATTTTGTAAGGACGTTCAGCACAGGTATTTCTGCCAACACCCGTTTTTTTGGTATAATTCAGCCTAATGCTCTTGGGATAGCAGCATTGCGGCATACCGTACAGCCGTCTTTAACCTATAATTTTCAGCCGGATTTTTCAAAACCGTTCTGGGGTTACTATGGTTTTTATACAAACGGTAAAGGAGAGGAAATCAAATACAGCAAATTCGAGAGGGAAATATTTTCCGGTCCTTCGCAGGGTGATCAGCAGAACCTCGGATTTTCAATTTCAAATATTTTTGAAATGAAAACCACAGTCGATCCAACTGATACTACTTCCGTTGAGAAAAAAATTCAGCTGCTGAATGTTGATGCTTCCATTAATTATAATTTTGCAGCGGATTCCCTTAAATTTTCACCGCTTCGTATAGGTGCAAGAACGCAAATCGGGGAATGGTTCAACCTTTCCGGGAGTTCGACTTTTTCACTGTACAGGCAGAACGAACAGGGCCGGGAGCTGAATCAGTTTTTGTGGGATAACGGAGGTTTTTTAAGACTGACAAACTTCAATTTCTCGGTATCAACAAGTCTATCCGGGGAAAGACTTAAGTCTAAAGAAGCTGATCAGAATTTAGCACCTGAAGATCAATCACAGCTCGGTTCCGGAGATAACAGGATTTATAAAGGCATCTATGAAGAGAAACAGGCAGACTTCTCCATTCCATGGGATATTTCACTTACATATAATTATAATTATAACAGAACTTCACCTTCCAATATTCAGAAAAATTCAAATCTCAGCGGTGGACTGAACTTTAATCTTACACCGGCATGGAAGTTTTCATTATCAGGAAGCTATGATATTGAAAGGAAGGAAATTGCAGCTCCGTCTGTTCGCATTTCGCGTGACCTGCATTGCTGGATAATGAATTTTACCTGGTATCCGATAGGTCGTTTCAGAGGGTACCAGTTTGAAATAAGAGTTAAAGCTCCGCAACTTCAGGATCTGAAAATAACAAAGCGGGACAATTTCTTCAGCGGTAAGTGATATGAAAACCTACCTTATCGACGGTAATAATCTCATACATAAAATCGGGGATCTTTCAGTACTTCAGAAAAAGGACAGACAGTCTGCCAGGGAAAAGCTAGCGCACCGAATAGACAGCCATTTTAGCAATAGGCGGGTAACTGTTATTCTTTATTATGATGGCTTTCCTGGTATTCCTTTAAATACTAATAAGATAAAAATTGTTTACTCCGAAAACACTTCAGCGGATGATAAAATCAGGGTCAGTATAGAAAGAGCAAAAAATCCTAAAAATATTATTGTGGTAACCAGTGATGAAGAGATAAGAAAACTGGCAAGAGCCTGTTCCTGTGAATTAATGACGAGCAATGAATTTGATAAAGTGCTTAAACAAAAGGGAATTGACGACGAAGAAGAAAGAAAAATTAGTGAGATAAAAGCCAGTAATGAAGAGTTTAAAAAACTGTTCGGATCAGATGATTAAAAACACCCGGTCCGAACAAGTTTCAGGTAATCTGTGAAAGATTATTTTTTAGGGACTTTCCGTTTTGGTATTTTAATATTTTTCTGTGGTCGGGTTTTTCCTGAAGTCCCTCGCCATATTTTTCCTCTTTTAGATCTTCTGTCTCCTTTACCCATATAAACCTCAGATTTTATGAATAAATATTAAAAGAGTAGTATATTATATTCAATTTTCAGTAAAATTTAAATACAATATTTTGTATGAGCAGGCAAATATTTATTATCATTATATTGATTCTAATAATGTGTGAATTTTTATTTTCACAGGGTGAATGGAGCAGAATTAACTCACCGGTTAATACCACTCTGAATTGTATTTATACTCTCGACTCTTCAAATATTTGGGCAGCAGGGGATTCGGGAACTATTATTTATTCGTCGGACTGGGGGCAAAACTGGGAAGTACAAAGGTCGAACGGAACATATGAAATACAGGATCTTTATTTTATAGATTCGCTTATGGGATGGAGTATTGGTTTCAGAACCTCCCCGCCATTTACTGAAATTTGCAGTACAGTGGATGGAGGCAAAACCTGGCTTAGCAGCACCTTTCCTGCCGAATTAACAGCATTAAGGACTATCTTTTTTGTTGATTCTTTAACCGGTTATGTAGCAGGTAGCAGCGGATCAATATTCAAGACAACAGATGCCGGATTTAAATGGAATGAATGCAGAGTGGATTCGTTCCGGCTTGATATTAATGATATTCAGTTCTATGATAGATATAATGGCTTTGCCTGCGGAGGTATTCGTGATCTAACAGGGGTTGTCTGGAGATCATCTGACGAGGGAGAAACATGGTCGGCAATTAAAATACCCTTTGAACCTGTATGGGAGCTTTATTTTTTTGACTCCCTGAATATTATCGGAATCGGCGGAGATCTGGAGTTTGGTACTGCAATTATAAGGTCTTATGACAGCGGTTACACATGGGATTACAACAGCCTGTCTATTTTTGGAGTAGGCAACAGTATCTCCTTCAGAAATAAAAATGAGGCCTGGTGCACTTTAGGAAGCGACCGTAAATTAATTTATTCTGCTGATACCGGAAGTACCTGGCTTTCATTTCCTTCGCCCGACAGTTCGTACTTATTTGATCTGGTGTTTGCTGACTCTCTTCATGGTATTGCAGTAGGGGGTGATGGTGCCGTCTACATATATAAAGAAAAACCAACTGATGTTAAAGATTCAAAATCTGAAGTTCCCGGTAATTTCAAAGTCTACCAGAATTTTCCAAATCCTTTTAATTCCACGACCAGGATAACTTATTTTATTCCCGCTGCAGCAGATATTGTAATCAGAATAACCGATATTCTGGGAAGAGTGGTTTATGAAAAAACAGAGTATGCTGGAAAAGGAGAGAATAATAACATTATCAGTTTTATAAATCTATCCTCGGGGATTTATTTTTACTCAATTAATTATTTGGATAGGATTTACACCGGAAAGATGATTTACATGAAGTGAATTATTTCAGCAAGATCATTTTTATAACAGAAGAGTACTTTCCTGCTACAGCCCTGCAAAAATATACTCCGGAAGAAAGAGCTCTGCCGTCAAAATCATATTCATAATCGCCGGCCGGTAATTCCTTACCGATAATTGTTGCTAGTTCCTGTCCCCTTAGGTCATAAACTTTTACCGATACGAAACAAAGCTCGGGAACGGTTATTTTTAGTGTTGTAGCAGGATTAAATGGATTAGGATAATNNGCAGAATCGCTGGTTGTGTACCTATCGTCATAATAGAGTATGTTAATGCCCCCGGTATTATCAACATTTATGGCAGGGAAATATTGAATTTTGCCATTATTAATAGGATCTTTATTAACACGAATTCCATCAGACCAGCTGTTACCGCTGTCAGTTGAGTAATTAAGTATGATATCCGGGTCAGTGCCCGCAGGATCCATATTTTTCTGGGTAGTGATAATATATATCCAGCCGTTTCTTATTCCCTCTGAAGTATCAACTGCTATCCTTGGATAACCATTCACTCTTATATTTCCCTTCTGAGGGAGAAGCCCCTGAATACCGTTCATCGGGAATGCATTTTCTTTTACACTCCACGTTGAACCGCCATCGCTTGAAGAAGCGAAGCCCACATAATTCTCTGTAAAAGGCGAGACATCGGTTACACCTGCCCAGCAGATATATATTTTCCCATTCTTGTCAGTAAAGATTTCTCCACCTGCACATCTTTGCGGGGGATTATTTATACTTACAGGAGTTGACCATGATTCCGCCCCATTATCTGTATAAGAGAAGTCAATAGGATAGGGAGGGGCAAATTTCACCCACGCAGCATAAGTGCGTCCATAATGCTGACTAATACTGCTGGCATCGCTGGTTACTGAAGCCCTTTCAAGATCTTCTTCTGTTATTCGTTTCTGAAGTGACCAGTTCCTGCCGTTATCTGTTGAATAATGGGAGTAGAGTCCGTAAAAC
>DJMM01000084.1 GCA_002435365.1 Ignavibacteriales bacterium UBA6490 | reverse complement strand
GGTTTTGCTCTGCACCGCAGTGATCAATTTCTGTATCAATGCATCGCCGCTGGGAATATATTGTGCATTTATTTTTATGCCAGGATTTTCTTTTTCAAACCTGGTTATCAGGTCATTAAGCGCCGGTATTGTTGACGAGATAAAGCTGTGCCAGAAAGTAATGGTAATCTCCTCGCCGGAATTATCATTTCTGCCGCAGCCGGAGAATAACACTACCGTTGTTATCAGGATCAGAAGAATTAATCTTTTCAAAATCACCTCATTTCATGCAATCGTTTGCGCATAAACCAATTAAATTTTATGCATTCCAGTTTTTTTATGTGAATGCCTGCTTTTGACAGAACCTCGAAGAATAATTCTGGTCGGCAGCAAAATGCTGCGCTGCTCGATATTGCCCTTGGAAGCAATCTGGTCGATAATCATCTTTGCCGCAATTTGTCCAATCTGAAAACTCTGCTGAGTAACAGTAGTCATGGGAGTGGATAAAAATTGCGAATAAGGCTGGTCATCGAATGATATTACCGAAATATCATCAGGAACCATGTATTTTTCTTCTTTCAGTGCCCTCAGCGCACCCAGTGAAATCAGGTTGCTAACTGCAAAAATAGCAGTAGGGACATTTTTACGTTTGAGCAACAGTTTGGTTTCTATGTAACCGTTTTCTTCACCAAAACTTTCTCCAATTATATATTCATTATCCACAGAAAGTCCATATTTCCTGAATGCATCAATATACCCGTTTACCCTATCGTTATTAGGAGATGTATTCTTTAATCCCTGGATGCATGCAATGCAGGTATGGCCGCTTTCGATCAATAAAGATACGGCTTCCAGGGCTCCCTGATAATTATCCGAGGTTACATAAGGAATATCAACCTTTGGAAAATAACGGTCCAGTAATACAATCGGAAACTTTCTTTTATGAAGCTCCAGCAGATGAGCATACTTTAATCCCACCGGTGAAATTATCAATCCGTCCACTTTATGTTCAAGCATGGTTTTGATCAGTGATATCTCCATTTCGGTATTTTCCTCGCTGTCGCAAAGTACAATGGAATAACCGGATGCCCGGGCATATTTTACAATGCTTTTTCCGATACTGGAGAAGAAAGGATTGGAAATATCCGGATTGATATAGGCAATGGTGTTTGATCTTTTCAGGCGAAGGCTGCGCGCCAGCTGGTTAGGTGAATAATTAAGTTCCTTGGCTGCTTTATTTATTATATCCTGGGTCTTTTTGCTTATACGATATTTTTCCGATTTACCGTTTAAAACCCTGGATACCGTTGCAGCTGACATCCCCACCTGTAATGCTATATGTTTTAAAGTAATATTCTGACGCATCACCTTGAAAGAAATACAAATTAGCGCAAACGTTTGCGCATAATATACAAATATTATCAGTTCAATGCAAATTAATCTTCATCGACCTGCCCCTAATAATGATACCAATACATAAGTTAGTAAACACATCATCAAGATTCTCTTCCAATAAAACGCTAATATTTCATTTCTGCATTCCATAAACCTACACCTTTCTGGATTGCCCTTCCCCTTCTTGACATAAGTAACATGTAAACAAGAAAGGAGTATTATGAAAAAGTTACCAGACCAGGATCAGAAAGGGTGTATCAAGGGAAAATGAAAATGCGAAAACCTCTTATCTTCACTGTTTACAGATCTTTTCAGAAGGTGATGATTAAAAAGTGACAATACTGTTGCACTTTATCAGAATCATCCGTTAAGTCATTGAAAAGATTTCTTGAATCCCATCAGAATGATTGACCATATAGTACTGATTGGGGTGATCCTCCGGGGTTGAGCCGTGGTTCCTCCGACGGTCCTCCGGCACTCACAGCCAAAATGCCGACCCAATGGCGGAAGAAGGGGCCATGAATGCCGGGTTTAAGGACTGCAAAGAGTATAAGATGAGTAGCTTCAGGCTTGAATTATTATTTTTGTATGACATTGCTTTATGGTTATAAAAAATCCCGCTTTCACGGGGTTTTTTTGTTTTGCGGAGAGACAGGGATTCGAACCCCGGAAGGACTTGCATCCTTAACGGTTTTCAAGACCGCCGCATTCAACCACTCTGCCATCTCTCCGTATTTAAAAGGTTTTTAAACTTTATACCTGATTTATAGGACTTTATCTCCATTTCTCTCTTAACTGCTTCAGATCTTGTCTCGAATTCCTCCATGTAAACAACTTTCCAGGGAGAATAACCTTTAGTTGACATTGTCTTCCCTGAATTGTGTTCTTTTAATCTTTTGTCAAGGTTTTCTGTTTGTCCTATATAATAGCGCTCCTTAACCTGGCTTTTTAATATGTAAACTTTATACATTTCAATACCGCCGCATTTCCCGCGGAGCGGGACCTCGCTATGCGATGGCAACCACTCTGCCATCTCTCCGTANNAGACCGCCGCATTCGACCACTCTGCCATCTCTCCAAAATCCCGCAATTCCTGATAAGAATCCGGATTTATAACGGGCACAAATATAAAGAATTTGCTCTACCCCCGCAATCTAATTAACTACTATTATGAATATTATGCCGCTTAATTTTATATCAATAATCTCCCTGTTTCTTTCAATTATTTATACACGAATATGATAAAAAGTGCATGTGGAACTTTGAAAATTGCAGATTAAACTATTTAATAATTTGCCAGCTCACCGGCATAAGTAGTTCGAACTCAATCGGAATTCCGTTATCCAATGCCGGTTCAAATACCATACTGTTTATAAACTTTATTGCAAGCGGATCGAAAATATCCTTAACGTCGACGATTTTTCCGTCAATCAACATTCCTGAATAATTAAAGTGTCTGCTAATTACAATTGACTCCTTGATTCTTCCCGTTGAATCCAGTCTGACCAGAACTTCAACGGTTCCTTCAACAGAATATTCCCTGGTAACCAGAGGATATTCCATATCCTCATAAGCAATAATTCTGGGCATAGTTATGGTACCGACTTGTTCACCCCCGGGGTGTATGTACGTTGATCCGGTTGAGCAGCCAACTATATTAATTATTGTAAAGATTAAAACAGCACCAATTATTTTCATTTTTTGCTCCTGACGTTCATGAAAAAAAAAGCCGGGCTACTGCCCAGCTTTTAAAGAAATGCTTCTATTTCAGAACCGGTATCCTTCCTGGTGTCCATGGAACATTGTAACGCTCCATATCATCTTCAAGATTCTTCAGATCCACTGTGTAAATTTTCTTTATCTCATCCAGTACCGGCGGAAATTCCGACATCAGAACTTCATATGCATTCTTTTCATTCTTTGTTACTGCAGATGTCGACCTGCCATGAGTGTAGGAAATAATATTAAGTCTTTCATTGAATGTAACCCTGGAGGGCGGATTTTCTTCAGCACTGGGACGATCAGAATCCCTCTTGAACATAAGCGACAGATCAGTAAGTCTCACTTCAATCTGGTTTGCTTTTGCCAAAAGTTCGTAAGGTGCTTCCGGCGAATTTACAACGGCATTCTTAATGTTTATGGTTCTCTCCATCAGATCGTTAAGCAGACTTTCGGTACCGCGNNGGCCCTGCAAGATCCTTGTTTCCTTCACGGGTTGTCATCGAAAGCGATACTGTATATTCTCCGGGAAGAACCATGGTGCTGGTTCTTACTTCTGCGGTAGGATTAAATTTATTCTTCTCCATTACGGGAGAGGTGCCTGGATATTCCAGATCCCATACTACCCGGTTGATTCCGTCTGAAGCAGCTTTACTTATCTTTCTTACAAGCCTTCCGCTGCCGTCGTAAATTGAAAATGTAAGGTAAGGAGCAGTCTCTTCTTTTTCTTTTCGTAGTTCATCATCGGTCGGAATGTAGATCTTTTTCCCGTCCTTAAATAATTCTTTTTCCTTTTCCTGCCTGATCTTCTTAAGTGTTTTGGGAACTTCCTTAAGATAGTAAGTAAACACTGCACCAAAATCGCGGTTAGGAGCTTTGAAATATGTAGAACCCTGTCCATACCTTCCATAACCCTGTACATACAACAAGGCATCCTTTACGGGGAAGAGATGCACTTCCTTTTCCACCAGCTTTTCATTAAGCTCCCGCAGAGGAGTATAATTATCAAGGATATAAAATCCCCTGCCGAAGGTTGCTATAACAATGTCGTTCTCCCTTTTCTGCAGAGCTATATCCTCTACGGCAATTGTCGGAAGTCCGGATTTAAGCTGCATCCATTTCTTTCCACCGTTAGTTGTAAAGAAGAAACCGAATTCAGTGCCGGCAAATAAAAGATCCGGATTCATAAAATCCTGTTCAATGCTGTGAACCGTACCGTTTTCAGGAAGATCACCGGATATCGATACCCACGATTTTCCCTTATCCATGCTTTTCAGAACATAAGGCTTAAAATCATCCCGCTTGATATTATCAAATGATGCAAACACAATATTCTCATCAAACTTTGATGGACATATGTCGCTTACGTAAGTATATTCGGGGATGCCGGGAAACTTAGTAACCTTTGTCCAGGTTTTAGCATCTTCCGAAATACTTATTACTCCGTCATCTGTACCTGCGTATAAAAGATTTTCCTTAACCGGGGATTCAGCCAGCGAAATGATGGTACCGAACAGTGAAGTTGATTTATCCTTTTCAACTGCATCGATACTCCAGTATTTGCCCATAACCTGGAAAGAATTGCGGTCGATGCCGGTAGTGAGATCTTCACTGATGACCTGCCAGGAATCACCGCGGTCGTCAGTTCTGAAAACTTTATTCGCGGCACAGTAAAGACGTTTGTTGTTATGCGGACTTATAAAAAGAGGAGTGTTCCAATTCCATTTATAAGTAAGTTCACCCAGTCCGGGTTCCGGACGGATATCGATCGCTTCACCGCTTTTCCTGTCGAACCGGACCATATTGCCATACTGGGCTTCGGCATAAACAATATCAGGATTTTCAGGGTCCACTGCAGTCCAGAAACCATCACCACCGTTTGTTACAAACCAGTCATTGTTAACAATTCCATCCGACGAAATAGTTGAAGAAGGACCTCCCATGCTGTTATTATCCTGTGTTCCGCCGAATACATAGTAGAAAGGAAAACTGTTGTCCACATTAACCCTGTAAAACTGGGTAACAGGAAGATTTTCTTTAAAGTCATAGGTTTTGCCGCCGTCGAATGATTCATAAATACCGCCGTCCCCTCCGATCAGAAAATGATCGGTAAATGCAGGATCGATCCACATGGCATGATCATCAACATGGCGGCTGCTCTGACCAACCGGCTGCCAGGTTTTACCTGCATCATGCGTAACCTTTGAAACAACATCCATCATATATACCTTTTCCACGTTTTGGGGATCAGCGTATATTTCATTGAAATACTGCCCCTTGGAATTATAGTCGCTCATTTTATTCCATGATGCACCGCGGTTTGTGGATCTGAAAAATCCGCCTTTATCTTCAGCTGCTTCCAGGGAGAGGTAAACCACATCAGGATTTACAGGTGAAACCGCGATATCAGTTCCCCCGATATTAACCGAAGGGAGTCCTTTCATAATTTTTTCCCACGTCTGGCCTGCATCGGTTGATTTATAAACTGCTGATTCAGGTCCGCCGCCTATTTTGGTAAACACATGCCGCCTGCGCTGCTCGGAAGTTGCATACATTACATCAGGATTCCGGGGATCATAAATTACATTATTTACACCGGTGTNNCCTCTGTCGCCTCCGGGTCCCCATACCGATCCTTCAGCAGCAGCAAACACTATCTCTGAATTTCTTGGATCGATTACTATCTCACCGATCTGCCGTGAATCTTTCAATCCCATATTTTTCCAGGAGTCGCCGCCGTCAGTGGATTTATAAACTCCATCTCCGTAACCCAGCGCGCGCTGATGATTATTTTCACCGGTGCCTGCCCATATTACATACGGATTATTGGGATCGAGAGCAAGACAACCTATTGAATATGCACCATAGTTATCAAACACAGGATCAAAAGTTGTTCCTGCATTTACTGTACGCCAGATATTGCCGCTGGCAACCGCGACGAAATAATGTGCCGGGTTTTGCGGGTTGACTGCAAAGTCGGCAATCCTGCCTGAAGTATAAGCAGGACCAATACTGCGCCATTTCAAGCCGCCAAGGTACTCCGCTTTGGCAGAATCTTTCTTGCTATTCTTTTCCTCTTCTGCTTTGTTAACAGCAAAGGAATTCTGAAAAGAAAATAAAAACGCGATAATAAGAATAAAAGCTTTCATAATTCATTTGAGATTTTGTTTAAAAATATTAATGTCCCGTAATGGAAACATATTGTTAAATATCAGGGCTGAGCAAACAGTTTTATATAAAATCATAGTTAAATTATAAAATCGAAGTCCATTTACCAATCATTATCTTCTCCCGGATATATTTACCCACAGCAGGAATATTTCACTTATAAAAGGCAGTAGTTTCCCATAATTATTAACATCAGGAGAAGAACAGAAACTTTAATGAAATTTTTTTAGTTATTAAACAGGCTCTTTGATGAAAAATCAGGATCACAGGTAAGGTGCACTCCAAGCTTTCTCAATCCTGCCTCATCACCGGGGGTCGGAATGTGTGTCAGATGCACCTCGCAGCCTTCCAGTTCTTTCAGTTTTTCAAGAGCCATCTGTGCTGCAGGATTGGAAGTTGCGCTGATGCTGAGGGCAATCAGTGCTTCCTCGGTATCAAGACTTACAACTTTTCCGCGCAGCACTTCTTTTTTAAGAAAATCCAGTGAATTCATAATATTCCCGGGGAGAAGATGAAGATTATCAGGCAGTCCGGCCAGATGTTTTGATGCATTCAGAATCAGACTTGCTGCAGCATGCATAACCTTTGAATTTTTTCCAGTTATTATCGTGCCGTCCTTCAGTTCAATAGCCGCACCTACAAATACGCCTTCATTTCCATTTCTTTTTTTTTCTGCGGCAGCGGCGGCATCCCTTGCGGCGGTTACTGTTTTTCTGTCCTCCGTTTTTGCGCCGATGTTATCCATTATCATTTCCGCCCTCTGGACTGTATCGGCTTCAGTCAATCCCATTGCATATTCAGTCGCACATCTGAAATAACGCCTGATTATTTCCTGGTGAGCGGCATCCTGGACCGCCCGGTCATTTACTATTCCATAACCTGCACAGTTAACACCCATATCGGTGGGTGATTTGTAAAAGGATTTCCCACCGGTGATCTTCTCAAAAATTCTTTTAAGCAGAGGGAAGGCTTCAATATCGCGGTTATAATTTACAGTCTTTTCGTTATATGCCTCCAGATGATGATGATCGATCATGTTTACATCCTTCAGATCGACTGTGGCTGCCTCGTAGGCAACATTAACTTTATGATTAAGGGGCAGATTCCAGATCGGAAAAGTTTCAAACTTTGCAAACCCCGCTTTCACCCCCCTTTTATATTCATGGTAAAGCTGGCTCAGGCAGGTAGCAAGTTTTCCGCTGCCCGGACCGGGGCCGGTAACCACTACAATAGGTTTGGTTGTTTCAATAAATTCATTTGCACCATAACCTTCATCACTTACAATTAAATCCACATCGGTCGGATATCCTTTTGTGGATTTATGGGTATAGACTTTTATGCCTCTTCTTTCAAGCTTATTTTTAAACGTCGCTGCAGATGACTGATTAGCATAGCGTGTAATCACAACTGCTCTGATAATGATGCCCCATTCCTTGAAATCGTCAATCGTTTTAAGCGCATCAACGTCATAGGTGATCCCGAAATCTGCACGTATCTTTTTCCTTTCAATATCCCCCGCATAAATACAAAGAATAACATCGATATTGTCCTTCAGCTCCTGTAGCAGGCGCATTTTTACATTTGCATCAAAACCGGGAAGTACTCTTGCCGCATGATAATCAAACAGAAGCTTCCCGCCGAATTCGAGATAAAGCTTATTGTTAAACCGTTCAACTCTTTTCAGAATTTCTTTAGTTTGTTCAGTCAGGTATCTATGGTTGTCAAACCCGATCTTATTGTTCATTAAAATACCCTCGATTGGTTTTCATTAATTTTAAGGTGAATAGAGCGGCCGGAAATCAGACACAGGGTCCGGATTTCAAAATAGCACACTTGATAAGATAAGTAATTCTTAATAAAATTTTTATATATCTGTGTAAAAAATAATTATACAGATAAATATTTTTAAAAATATTTGTTCTTTGTATAGTTTAGCTTCCGGAATCGATTTTTTTTCTTTGAGAAAAATATTTTTTTAATTATAATATTACAGGTGAATACTGAGTAATTCGCTTCTGTGCAACGAATTATTATCCATAATTTTTAATCAGTCAGCATGCCAGATAAAATCCGTACCAAAGGAACAAGTATATGACAAAAGATATTTGGTTAAAAAAACATCCCCTTGCAGCCTACTTTCTATTGGCTTACGCTGTATCATGGTTTTTCATGATCCCCCTTGCTTTAACAAAGCAGGGTTTAATTGATTGGCCCTTACCGTTTTCAACTCATTATCTTGCCGCCTACGGTCCTTTTATAGCAGCTTTCCTGGTTACATTCATTACATCGGGAAAATCAGGTGTAAAAAATCTTTTTAAGAGTATAGCTAAATGGAATGTAAAGCCGGTCTGGTGGATCGTGGTTATCTCCCCGATACTTATTTATGCAATTTTATCGGTGTTAAATTATTTTCTTGAAGGTTCTTTTTATAATCAAAATCTTCTCGGTGAAATTAAGTATGTACCGAATTGGGGGATCGGTGCAGTTTTATTCTGGATCTTAACTTATGGTCTTGGTGAAGAGGTGGGATGGCGGGGCTTTGCCCTGCCCAGACTTCAAACCAGCAGGAATGCTCTCTCCGCAACTGTTTTTTTGTGGATTTTCTGGAGCACGTGGCATCTGCCCGCGTTTTTTTACCTGTATGATACAAGTATACTGATCCCTTTTTTGATTGGTCAGTTTTCGGGTGCTATATTATTTACCTGGTTATTCAACAGCACATCCGGAAGCACATTAATGGTGATAATTTTTCATGGCACCTTTAATTTTATAACTGCCTCAAAAGGCGGTGAAGGTTTAGTAGCAGCAGTTTTAAGCACTTTGGTAATTATCTGGGCAGTTTTGCTTATTATTTTATATAAACCGGCCAGCCTTTCACATCTGGAACATAGAGTTACAGCAGAGTGACAAAACGTTTATCGATAAGCTCAGGTTACTATGTAATTTTTACCTTATCTCTCGCTTATCCTCTCTTATGTCCCGCTTATCCCCTCTTATCCTCTCTTAAATGAGGGATATAAGTGAAAGGTAACAGGCGGATAAGTATGATTTAACTCAAAATCCGCTCATATCTGCAAAAAATCTACCTGTTTTTGAACTTTCTGATTAGTTTATCAATCATTTCATTCGTTTGCTGATTAACCACCTTCCTGACCGGATCCGCATCAAACCAGGCAAGTGTCATTTTTATTCCTTCGCTGAAAGGTATGCTGGCTTTATATCCGGGTACAAACTTTTTAATCTTCGAATTATCGAAAATAACGCTATATGCCTTATCGCCCAGCAGAGTTCCGGTTTTGGAGGATTCATATCTGCAGATAAAATCGGAAGGGATGTGCACAATATCTGCTTCTGTTCCGGCTGCCTGAGCAACATACTGATAGATCTGGTTCCATGTAAGGTTTTCATCGGATGTAATGTGGAAAGATTCCCCCACCGCATTTGCATTTCCTATAAGTCCGGCAAATCCCTTGGCAAAATCCTCGGCGTGGGTGATTGTCCAGAGTGAAGTGCCGTCCCCGTGGACAATAATTTTCATTCCCTTTTTCATCCTGTCGATGATGGTATACTCCTGCCAGCCTCCGATGGGGAGAGGTATAACGGTATCATATGTATGTGATGGTCTTACAATTGTTGCGGGAAAACCTTCATCCCGGTATGCATCATTTAATTTGTTTTCGCAGGCAATTTTATTCCTGGAATAATCCCAGAAAGGATTAGCAAGCGGTGTTGATTCTGTAACAACGGTTTGTTCGGGAGGTTTTTGATAAGCAGAAGCGGAGCTTATAAAAATATACTGATTTGTTTTGCCCTGGAATAAATTTATATCCCGTTCGATATCTTCAGGAGTAAAAGCTATCCAGTTGACCACAGCATCCCAGTGATGTTCCTTCAACAGAATACCCGCCGCGTCTGCATCTGAAATATCCGCAGTAATTGTTCTGGCACCTTCTATCTCCGCTTTCCGTGTTCCGCGGTTCAGCAGGAACAGGTCGATATTTTGTGCAACACACAATCTGCTTACAGAAGCACTTATGTTGCCGGTTCCGCCGATAAATAAAACTTTCATTTTACTCAGTTCCCGAAAGAATGTTTGGCTGCAGTATTATGTTCGGCAAAAGTTTTCAGATCAGCCTCAGAATTTGTAATTATTAAAAACATCATCCGTACTTTTTATAAAAACTTTCTCCCCCCTTTTGAATTTATTATCGAGCACCCACCCCCTTACGGCAAACTTCAGGGTCAGGCAGTAAAAAAAGAATAATCCCAGCGGCACATAATTTAGAATTACCTTGTACATAATTCCTATATGAGCCAGATGGATCAGAAGCGCTGGAAGAATTACAAAGATAAAAAAGGAAATAATCCAGCCGTATTTTTTCTCCTGGAACAGAACTTTAAGCATGAATGGTATAAAAATAATTGCGGCAAGCGCAGCCAGCAGCAGCAGTATTCCCCAGAACCAGCTGAATAAATATAAAGTGGAAGCTGATATTTCATAATCCAGCCATTTCTTCAGCTTTAGCAGTCTGTCCTGTTCAGATGGATAAATTTCCATGATTATACTCTTACCGTCCGGACAAATATACGAAGATCAGATTACACAAATTTCAGAGAACAATCTGCATTTAATTTTCAGTTTGTAAAATTCAGTATCCTTTTAAATTCC
>DJMM01000020.1 GCA_002435365.1 Ignavibacteriales bacterium UBA6490 | reverse complement strand
TCGATCTTAGAGAAGAAGGTGTGCCCCTAAAAGATATTGCAGTTCTTTTCAGATCTTCATTCTTTTCATTTGATCTTGAAATCGAATTGAACAAGGCTAATATTCCATTTCAGAAATTCGGGGGAATGAAGTTCGTGGAGACTGCACACATCAAAGATGTGCTTGCGTTTATGCGGATTGCTGCCAACCCGAAAGATGTAGTCAGCTGGTACCGCGTTCTGCTTCTGCACGATGGAGTGGGTCCTAAAACTGCACAGAAGATACTCGACGAACTGGCAACAGCTCGTCTGACTATAAAAGCAAATCCCGATTCCATAACCGGGTTCAGCTATAAGGATAGTATAGTAGAATTATTCAGGCTGCTTTATAAGCTCCATACTGTAAAAGAGCTGCCTTCCGAAAAACTTGAGAGAGTCCTTGATTATTATCAGCCGCTGTTTAAAGCAAAATATGATGACTTCAACAAGCGTTCCAAAGATCTTGAAATCTTCCAGAATATTGCTGAAAATTACAGGTCGCTGGACAGTCTTCTTGCAGATATGGCCATTGAACCGATAATCGACAGCGTTGTGGATATTGAAGCTGAGGATAAAGAAGAAGAATATGTAACCCTTTCAACAATTCATTCGGCCAAGGGCCTGGAATGGCATACTGTATTTATAATACACCTGGTGGAGGGATTTTTCCCCTCATCCCGTTCTGCTGAATCGATAGATTCCCTTGAAGAGGAGCGAAGACTGATGTACGTTGCATCCACACGTGCAAAGCAGCGTTTGTTTATAACTTACCCGATGAACCTTTTTGACCGGGCTGCCGGTATTACATTATCTAAACCTTCAAGGTTTATTTCGGAACTCGATTCGGAAATTGCCGAAGGATGGCTACTCGAGGAAGAATAAATTATAGGTTTTTAAAAAAAGGGCCGACGGATAAGTCAGCCCTATTTACATTTAACTCAATATTAAAATTGTATTATTTGCCGGCTGCATTAAACAACACTTCAAAACCCTGCAGCACCGCTAGTTCCGCCTGTCCGTAAGGCCTTTTAGATTCTTCAAGCAGCTTTCTCATTTCAGCAAACCTGCCTGCATCCGCTTTCTTATTATCTTTTATAAGCTTAAGTGCATCCAGACCCAGAGCACTTAATGCTGCCAGATTTTCGGATAATTTTTCCGCTTCACGTATAACAGGTGATGACTCCATCAACGCCAGGAATTTTTTATGGTTGGCCTTCCACATCTGCATCAGCTCAGATATTGTCTCTTCCGATGTACTATTCTTATTCCCGACAAATTTCTCAGCTTCGATCCGGAAGTTTCTTGCAAGATGCGATTCCGGTTTTGCTGCATCCACGATCCTGGTATAAGGAGCATAGGAGGTATAAGTTTTTCCCTGCCGGTGCCGGGTATAAATTTTTACAGGTTCGACAACATCGACAAGTACCTTAAGTGCTTTCGTATTTCTTGAGCCCATCATCCTTCGAAGCATCATAGCCTGATTTTTCTCATGCAGCAGCCCGACATCTTCAAGCTGCAGGGAAATTATTTCCATCCTCCTGTACATGTCATCCACATCCCTTATATTCTGAGGCGACCAGAGCCGCTCTGCAATTGCTGCAGTTCTGGGCCAAATGCGCGAATCCACTATTTCCGGGGTAACAAGTTCTGCCCACGAGGTTACTTCCCCGCCCCAGATATTTTTTAACGTACTTTCGGGCAGGGTGGTATCAGGCGGAATAGGATCGTTCAGATAATGAAATTCCGCTTTCTGACAGAGGTCGATGTAATATCCGTTCGATAAAATTCCGGTATATCCATTGGCAGCAGATTCATAGAGGAATTTTCTGCCACGCCAGGACTGAATAACAATATTTTTAGGCATTCCG
Organism: Ignavibacteriales bacterium UBA6490; assembly: GCA_002435365.1. Classification (GTDB taxonomy): domain Bacteria; phylum Bacteroidota; class Ignavibacteria; order Ignavibacteriales; family Ignavibacteriaceae; genus UBA6490. Next base: position 45,380 of record DJMM01000020.1, on the reverse strand, counting down.
GGGTGAAGTATTTCGTCCCAGCCAACCATTTTTTTATTGTAGGAAGTTAAGATTTCAAGAATCCTGTTGTTGAAATAGGTCTGCAAGGCATGGTTATCGGGAATGTTATTCTCCTTCATAAACTTTTGAATTTCTTCGTTGGCATTCCAGTGCCTGCCGTTATTTTCATCTCCGCCGATATGAAAATATTCATCCGGGAACAATGCTGTCATTTCACCGAAAAACGCTTTGAAGAATTCGTACGTTTCCTCCTTTGCAGGATTGAATACGGGATCCATTACTCCCCATCTTCTCTCGATTGTATAGGGTCCTGGTGCACTTGAAAGCTCCGGAAATGCTACAAACCATGAGGTAGAATGACCCGGTATATCGAACTCCGGTATTACTCTTATTCCCCGGTCGTCGCAGTATTTTATAATATCCTTAATTTCTTCCTGGGTGAAATAAAATCCATCGGAGCCGAGTTCATGCAGCTTTGGAAATATTTTGCTTTCAATTCTGAAGCCCTGGTCCTCGCTTATATGCAGGTGAAGGACGTTCATTTTAACCGCAGCTATTCCGTCCACATTTCTTTTAATTACATCCGCAGGCATCCAGTGCCTGGCAACATCAATCATCAGGCCTCGCCATTTGAAGCGGGGTTTGTCAACAATCTTAACATTGGGGAAATAATATCCTTCGCCGTCTGCTGATAGCAGCTGCAGCAACGTTTCCATGCCTCTTAATGCACCAATATCGGTAGCTGCGTTGAGAGTAATGGATTGAGAATTGATATTAAGATCGTAAGTTTCATCCATATTAACATCTACTTTTCCGGGTGATGTTATTTTAATGATGATGGAAGGATTATCCATACTGGTTTCAGGAACGATAACATCCTGGGTAAAGAAAAGTCCTGTCCTTCCGGAGAGTTTTCTCAGCATTCTGGTTGCGGCGGAGTAAATCCGGTTATGCGGATTCCCTTTAACCACCAGTGTAAAAGTTGAATCAAGCCTGAACAGGCCCTCATTCCATTCAACCTGATATGGGACCGGCATAAGATTAATTTTCATTTTGTTTTCCGCTTGGACTGAAAAGGCAAGCAATATTAAGAGGAATGTTAAAGATTTCATTTTTCATCGATGTTTATTGAAGGATTTCATTAGCAGTGTAAAGATAATCAGTAGCGGTTCAAGGTTCAATTTTTATTAAGGTAAAAACATCTCTTTCCAAAATATGTCAGAAACGATCAATTAATTGACAATATTCCGGTTACCTTACGCTTACCTTACGGCTATCCTGCGCCTACCCTTCACCTACCTGCACGCATTTGTGGAGGGTAAGCGTCTGGTAGGTGTAAAACATTTGGAATGTAAATATAATTCAATAACGAATAGTTCTTAAGAAGAAAAAAATTATTCTATCAAAAATTAACGATAGGCTAATGTTTAATCTGACCTCAAATCTATTTTTGGATGCTGAATAGGTCAGGAAAAGTTACATTTTCTCTGAATTTTGGATCTCATCGCATTTGTCGCAGTTATTGCATCTTTTTTCATCTGTAAAGCCGAAATAGCCGGATATATAAACCCTCCTGCAATCCTCTTCCTTGAAGTAATTCACCATGGAGAGCAGTTTTTTATTATCATTCAATAATTTTTCTTTTAATCTTTCCACATCCTCAAGTGGTTCCGGCAGAGGGGAAATCAGTTCCAGGTTTTTTGTCTCAGGGGATCCCTCCGTGGCGCCATAGCGGTCAAGCATATTAAGGGCAGTCTCCACCCTGAAGTCTGAACGGGTTTTGAAATTCATTTTTTCCCTCAGGTATTCACTTCCGTAAGCATTTACAATCTGCAGGTCTCTTTTCAGGATATCAAAGAGGGCATGATAGAAATCGGCATCCGGGTTTGACCATTTAATAAAATCCATCTGTATGTAAATATCCTGGGGATTATACAAAAGTCTGCACAATGAAGCATTACCATCACGACCTGCTCTTCCGATTTCCTGGTAATAAGCCTCTACCGAAGAAGGTAGCTCGGCATGAATAACAAAACGTATATCAGGTTTATCAATGCCCATACCGAAAGCATTGGTGGCAAGAACAATCTGGTCCGGATTGTTTATGAAAATACGCTGATTGCGTTTGCGGTCCTTATCTGCAAGCTTTCCGTGATAGATCAGATGTTTAATATTATTTTTCTGAAGTATCTCCGAGAATTTCTCCAGTGTCTGGATGAGTGAAAAATAAATAATACCGGAGCCTTTATAATTATTTATCACCTCCAGGATGGAGTCGGATTTTTCCTTTTCATCAATTACATCTGCAGCTTCCAGTCTGAGATTCGGTCTGTCAATCCCCTGGTGGAATAATTTAGTCTCCTCATTTTTGAGATTAAGTTTTGCAATAATATCATGTTGAACATCCGGTGTAGCTGTAGCGGTAAGAGCAATTGTAAGCGGATTACCGATCAGTTCCCTGAACTCTCCGAGACGCGAATAGTCGGGACGAAAATCATGTCCCCACTCGGAGATACAATGCGCTTCGTCCACTGCAAAAAGCGAGATATCTGCATTCTTAACTGTCCGGGTAAATTCCTGTTTGCGGAACCTTTCTGGGGTAACATAGAGAAGCTTTATTTCCCCATTCACAAATTTTTTAAGACGTATATCCCTCTCTTCCCTGCTGAGCGTAGAATTAATAAAATCAGCAGGTATTTTCTTTTGTTTCATTTTATCCACCTGATCCTGCATGAGGGCAATCAGGGGACTCACAACGATTGTTCCGCCTTCAAAATAGAGAGCGGGGATCTGATAGCAGAGGGATTTTCCGCTTCCGGTAGGCATCAGAACAAGGCTATGTCCCTTTCTCTGAGTGGTTCGTTCAATAATCTCCTTCTGGATACCCCTGAATGATTCAAAACCGTAGAAGTGACTTAATATTTTACTGATATCAGGCATAATTAATTTTAAAAGTGTAACAATAAAAAGAATTTGTCAATGTGAATATCAAACCTGGAACAGCTCAGAAAAAAAGACAGATCCCTCTCCGCATTTAATTTCCTGTTTTAGAGCGGGACCCAGATCAGGTTCTGATTACTATACATAATCTTTCATTTTCCCGCTGAAGATGGAACATCGCAGCTATAAATAAAAACAAAAGGAGCCTTCCGGCTCCTTTATTTAAATTACTGGATTCTAACTTTTGAATCTTTTAGGTCCTGCATCTATAACTTCCTGCGAAGATCCTTTTTTAAACAGCTTAAAGTTCTCGATAAATCTTGCAGCAAGTGCATCATATTTTTTCCAGTACTCATCCTTGTTACCCCAGCTATTTGAAGGTTCAAGAACGTCAGTTGGAACCTCGGGGCAACTCAGAGGAACTTCAAATCCGAAGAGTTTATCCTTTCTGTATTCAACTTTATCAAGATTACCTTCGAGTGCCGCGTTGAGAAGATTCCTGGTATGACGGATGCTTATTCTTTTTCCGACGCCAAATCTTCCTCCCACCCAGCCTGTATTAACCAGCCATACATTCACATTATGCTTAAGCATTCTTTCTTTAAGCATTTCCGCATATTCGAAAGGATGACGGACCATGAACGGCGCACCGAAACATGCACTGAATGTAATCTGGGGTTCAATGCCAAGACCAATTTCGGTACCGGCAATTTTTGAAGTATATCCGCTTATAAAATGATATTGAGCCTGTGCGGGATTCAATCTTGCAATAGGGGGCATAACTCCGGAAGCATCGCAGGTGAGAAATATTATATTTTTAGGATGCGTATGTATATATCCTTCCGGAACTATGTTAGGAATAAATTCCAGAGGATAGGATGCTCTGGTATTTTCAGTAATATGGTCATCATCCAGATCAATTCTTCTGGATGAGGGATCATAAACTACATTCTCAAGTATGGTGCCGAAGCGTCTTGTACATGCATATATTTCTGGTTCAGCTTCCTGCGACAACCTGATTACTTTAGCATAGCAGCCGCCCTCAAAATTGAAGATGCCCTGAGAGCTCCAGCCGTGTTCATCATCTCCGATAAGCATCCTTTTAGGATCAGCAGATAATGTAGTTTTACCAGTACCGCTTAAGCCAAAGAATAATGCTGCATCGCCTCCTTTTCCAACATTTGCGGAGCAATGCATTGGAAGAACATCATTGAAAGTCAGCAGAAAATTAAGGACAGTGAATATGGATTTTTTAATTTCCCCGCCGTAAAGGGAGTTGGCAATTATGGCCATTCTCTGATCAAAATTAAGAATAATTCCGGTTTCAGATCTGGTGCCGTCGATCTTGGGATCAAGTTTAAATCCGGGAACCGCAATTACAGTAAACTCAGGAATGAATTTCTTAAGAGTATCTTTATCCTCTGTGGTAATGAACATATTTCGTGCAAAGAGGGAGTGCCATGCCTTTTCAGTAATGATTCTTACTGGTAGACGGTATTCCGGATCGGCGCCTGCATAACAATCCTGCACAAAAAATTCTTCACCCTGAGCCCAGGCCTGCAGCCTTGCAACAAGAGAATTGAATTTCTCAGTAGAAAACGGACGGTTGTACACTCCCCACCATATCTTATCATTTGTGGTTTCTTCCTGCACCACAAATTTATCAGCTGCGGCACGGGCTGTATGTTTACCGGTATTAACTATAAGGGGACCCTGAAATGCAATATGACCTTCATTCCGGAACACTGCTTCTTCATACAGGGAAGAATCGTTAAGATTCCAGAAAACACGATCAAGGTATGTCAGTCCATGATTTTCAAGTGAATAATCGGAAGCAAGTTCTTTTGCTTCTTTAGTTGCCGGTGTTAAAAATTCTAAATACTTGCTCATGCCCACTCCCTCACTAATTTGCGGTCGCCAATATATAATTCGTTAGGTGAATTCGGGTCCAGTGCCCATTTCATTCTTTCGATACCTTCTGTTACATCCTTAATGGTGCCACAATAGCTTAAGCGGAGATAACCTTCCAGTCCGAACTCAATACCGGGCACTGTAAGGACCAGTACTTTATCTATAAGCATATTGGAAAGTTTATGAGAGCTTTTTTCATAAGCTCTGAAATCGGCAAAGCAATAAAACGTACCGTCCGGTTTGGTAACCTTTACACCTTCAAATGAATTCAGCATATCGATCATAACGTTGCGGTTATTTTCAAGGGTACAGCGGAGACTTTCAACGCTTGACTGGATTCCGTTAAGCGCGCCAACGGCAGCCTTCTGCAGCAGAACCGAAGGTCCTGAGGTCTGATGTCCCTGGATATTTGCCATTGCCTCAATTACTTTTCTGTTTCCTACAGCCCAGCCGATTCTGAATCCGGTCATAGCATACTGCTTGGAAACACCATTTACAACGATGATCTTTGACTCTTCAATATTTCTTTTAGTGAATTTGTAAACACTGAAAGGTTTCTTACCGTCGAAGATAAGCCGGTGGTATATATCATCCATAATAAGGTATAGATCGCGTCTCTCACAGTAATCAACTACATCGGCAATAAAATCCTCAGAATACATTGCACCGGTGGGATTATTAGGACTGTTAATGATAATAGCTTTAGTATAAGAGCCCACCCGCTGTTCTATATCATACATTCTCGGATAAAATGTGCCGTCCTCCGGCAGAACCGCAACACCTATAGCACCACAAAGTTTTGCCATCTCCGGATAGCTGACCCAATAAGGTGAGGGGTAAATTATTTCTTCCTGGGGATTAAGGATAGCCTGCATTGCCACCATAATTGCCTGCTTTGCACCGCCTGAGCAGATCACATTTTCGGGTGCAACAAGCTTGCCGTAGAACTCTTCAGTGTACCTGATAACTGCTTTCTTAAGAGCAGGTATTCCATCGGCGGGAGCATATCTAACTTCTCCGGTATTCAGATGTGCAGCAGTTGATAAAATTGCATCCATCGGCACTTTCGATTTTGGTTCACCGCCGCCGAGATGAATCACCGGATCCCCTTTCCCCAGTAAAATCGACGCCTTTTCATTTAACTTAAGTGTAGGAGATGCACTAATTGTTTTAGCGATCTGGCTTAAACTCATTTGTTAGTTCCTTATTTTAAAAAATCGTTTCCAATTCTGATATGAAAATTATCCTTTGCTTTCCTGATAAGCAAGCGTTAAGATGGATTTTCATACACCAAAGATAAAGAGGAACAGCTGACCGGCCTTAAAAGAAATCCGTTAATCCGGCAGCTGCCGGAGGATTCCTTTTATCAAGAGAGAAGAATAGGTGGAAATTATTGTCGCACAATGTTCACACGATGGTTGAAGTAATATCAGGAGATTAAATTCTTACCTCAATCTTATTAAACCTGGCTGCTGCACAGATGGTGGAACAAAGGAATCTGTTTTGTCAAATCCAATGACAAGGATATCATTTATTATTTAGAACAGTGATGTCCTTTCAAAGAAATAATTAGTTTATTTTTCTTATAACAACACGTCTGTTTTTTGCACGCCCCGAAGCTTTACTGTTATCTGCAACAGGATATTTGCTCCCGTAACCTACAGCTTCAAATCTCGGATACTTCAGTCCTTTTTTAACAAAATAGAGCAGGATTTCAGTTGCTCTCTGCTGACTCAGTTTCACATTTTCGTTTTCAGGATTAGCATTATCAGTATGTCCCTCAATCCGCCACCGGGTGGATTCATCCCTTTTAATCATTTCGGCTATCCTGTCCAGCTCTGAAAAAGCCTGAGGTTTAATTTCATAGTCGTCATCAAAAAAAGTAAGCGAACCGTCTAAAGTAAAATCATTCGGAACTGTTCTCGGACTTTCGACAGGCTTTTCGGGAGTTTTTATCTGGATTCCCGGAGGTGAATCTGGACATCCGTCTTCATCCTCAAAGCCGTTGTATGTTTCTTTCTGATTAGGACATTTGTCGAATGCATCAGGTATCCCGTCTTTATCACTATCCTTATCCGGACATCCGTCTTCATCATTAATTCCGTTCATATCCTCTTTCAGATCGGGACATTTATCAAATTCATCAAGAATACCATCATCGTCATTATCCAGGTCCGGACAGCCGTCAGTATCCTGGAAATTATCATAATCCTCAGGGGCGTTGGGGCATTTATCCTCGATATCAAGAATATTGTCATCATCATTATCAATATCCGGACACCCGTCACCGTCGAGATAACCGTCAAAATCTTCGGCCTGATTTATACACTTATCCTCATCATCAGGTATTCCGTCACCGTCATTATCCGTATCGGGACATCCGTCAGCATCTTCAAAACCATCTATGTCTTCAGCAAGATTAGGACATTTATCGGTTTTATCCGGAATGCCGTCGCCATCATTATCAGTATCAGGACATCCGTCGTCATCCATATAACCGTCAAAATCTTCGGCAAGTTCAGGACATTCATCATCACCATCTTTAATTCCATCCTTATCAGTATCTCCGGTGTATCCGAATAGAATTGTTATTCCCAGCGATGCAGAGGCAAATACATCATAATGTTTTCCCACATTTATATCATCAAGGTTATCGTGAGTAACATAATTGAGCATGAATGATGCACTGCCTGCAATAGTTGAAGAAAAAAGATATTTTAATCCTGCCCCGAAATCATAAGCCAGGGATGTTTTTTTATATGCATCTTTGCTGTTGTTTACAGCTTTTTCACCTGACTCCTGAAGCGGGCTGAAACTGATATATGATATTCCGGCATATAAGGATTTAAAGAAGATATACTCTGAGGAATGCATGTATGAAATTCCAAATCCACCGCTGTTAATGTCAGTTTTATAGCTTACAGGAATTTTTACCGGATCCTCACCGGCAATCTGGAAGCGGGAAACAGTCAACCTGAATCCCAATGCGTGCGAACTTTTTAACGGCAGATAATATTCCCCGTATAATTTTGCACCGAAACGTGTAAGGGAGGATTCATAATCAGTAAAAGAAAAGGTTGCCAATCCTTCAGTGGAAGCGGAAAATCTACCGGAGAATGGATTTTGCTGTGCATAAGCTATTATGCTAAAGAACACCATAATGAGAAGTAATTTTTTCATCTCTTGCCTTGCATTAAAGGTAAAACATCCCGTTTTAAGGTTTAAACTCGTCCTTCAGAAGCCCGAAGATCAGTTCATCTGTAAAAAGGCCATCCTTATAAACATTTTTTCTCAATCTACCCTCAATTTTAAAACCATTCTTTTCAAGGACCTTTGCAGAAGACAGGTTCCAGTCGAAAACACGAGCAAAAATACGATTTATACCAAAATTTTCAAAAATAAATGCGGTAAATATCTTTACAGCCTCGGTTGCTATTCCTCTTCCCCAGTAATTTTCACCAATCCAAAATCCAATTTCTGCCGAATACCGGTTTAAGTCATCAAAAAAGGTTACTCCAATCCCGCCGATTGCTTTATCTTTAACAACTATTGCGAAATTAGTGTTCGCGGGCTGCATCTCTGTAAACTTAAACCACTTCAAGGCAGCTTCCGGTGTGTAAGGAAAAGGAAAGGTGTCTTTTAAATTTATCCAGATGTTCCAGTTACTAGCATTTTTAACCAGGGATTTTAAGTCGCTTTTCTGCCATTTGCGGAGAATACAACTGCTGCAGTTAAGCACTGCCTGTTTATTAACTGTCACCATCGCAAACCTATTTTATTCTTTGCTTTACTCTCGGTGAATATTCCGGTTATAAACTCTGCCGGTACCTTCTCAAGATAATTATTGACTATTTTGAGTCCGGGCCTGCTTTTCTTCCATACTTCATTACTGTTTTTTTCTTCATTTCTGAACGAAGCAGATCTTTTAGCTGATTCAGCAAATATGTACACGGGTTTTTTGAACTGTCTGCCCAGTGCGGCAGCAGTTAAGGAGCCTGTTTTATTAACAATACTTCCATCCCTGAGCAGTTTATCCGCACCAAGAAATACTGCATCGCTCTTTAAGATAAACCCAGCCATTTGTGCTTCGGTGCCAAAGATAACATCAATATTTTCTGAAAGCAGCCTGCTGCTTAGTATTCTCCCTTCTAATGCGGGACGTGATTCTGTAACAAACACTTTCAGTTTTCCGTTATGATAATTATTCAGCTGTATTAATATTTCAAATATTGTTCGGCCGTTTGAGAATGTAAAAACTTTTCTTGCATTTTTAATCGAGGATAAGGCATTATCAAATATCTCTTTATATACATAACTTCTCTTTTGAGGTGATGCAACAACCTTTTGTATCAGCTCTGCATCTTTTTTAATTAATGCATTCCTAACGGAATCAACGTAATGAATTATTATTGCAAACTGTTTGAAATGTTTTTCTGACTGGGAGAGGAGTTTTTTGAGTCCGGGGATATCATTAGTGTACTTGCTAAATAACCTGCTTAGTTTAAATAGCAGTTCAGATGATCCGGATACAGAATCATTAATTATTCTTTTTAATGAATCATTCATTAAGTAAAAATAAGAAGAAATATGATACAGTGTGGGGAATAATATTATTTAAAATAAAAAAATAGTTTGTGCAGCCTTGCAAAAAAAAAGGCTGTCCAGCAGACAGCCTTAAATACAGAAGAAATTAAATAATTCCTCTGCTTTTCAGTACCGATTCCACTGTATTGCCTCCGACTTCCTGGAGTTCATACATTACCCTGGTAGAGGGTTTATTTATTTTTAGTATCCTTCCAAGATCTATCGGGGTGCCAATAACAACACTGTCGCACTCTGTTTTGTTAATTGTTTCTTCAAGATCTTTGATCTGGTCGTCACCATATCCCATAGCAGGAAGCAGAACACCGATCTTAGGATATTTTTCGTATGTCCTTGTAATCGATTTAACAGTATACGGTCTGGGATCAACTATCTCTTTCGCGCCGTAATTCATTGCAGCTATAGTACCTGCGCCATATTCCATTTCTCCGTGTGTAAGTGTAGGACCATCTTCCACCACGAGGACACGCTTTCCTTTAATAATCTCGGGATTGCTTACGAAAATCGGAGATGCGCCGTCTATGATTACTGCCTCAGGATTAATTTGCCTGATATTATTTCTTACAGCAAGAATATTCTTTGCATCGGCAGAATCAATTTTGTTTATTATTGCAGCATCGGCCATCCTTAAGGATGTGTTTCCGGGGTAATAACAAAGCTCGTGACCCGGTCTGTGGGGATCCACAACAGTAAATGTAACATCCGCCTTATAAAAGGATGTATCGTTATTTCCGCCGTCCCATAAAATAACGTCAGCTTCCTTTTCAGCTTCGCGCAGGATAGCTTCATAATCGACCCCTGCATAAATGACACCGCCTAATGCAATATGCGGCTCGTATTCTTCGATCTCTTCTATGGTGCATTCATATTTTTTCAGATCTTCAAGCGATCCGTAGCGCTGAACTTTCTGTTTTACCAGATCACCGTATGGCATAGGATGCCTTATTGCTACAACTTTTTTACCGGCAGATCTTAACAGGGACACTATTTTACGGGAGGTCTGGCTTTTTCCTGAACCAGTACGAACAGCCAGAACGGCAATCAGGGGTTTTGTACTTTTGATCATTGTTTCCGGAGCTCCCAGCAGTTTGAAAGATGCGCCTGCTGCATTAACAATCGATGCTTTTGTCATAACATAGTTGAACGGAACATCGGAATATGAGAATACAACCTCATCAACTTTCAACTTCTTAATTAAGTCTACAAGTTCCGACTCATCGTATATTTTAATTCCTTTCGGATAAAGCTTTCCGGCAAGCTCTGCCGGGTAAACCCTTCCATGTATATTTGGAATCTGGGTTGCCGTAAAGGCAACAACATTGTAATCCTTATTATCTCTGTAAACGACATTAAAATTATGAAAATCCCTGCCGGCCGCACCCATAATAAGTATATTTTTGAAAGACATAAATTCTCCTTTAATAAAAATAATTAATTAGTAAAAAAATGAATAAAAGGGCCGGGTTAGCCTAAGTTAAGCTGTATTTTGAGCAGACAGTAAAATCCGGGGATTATATTAATTTTCTTCACCAGTACAGATCTCCCGGATTTGTAGGTACCGAAATAATTTCAAGCACTTCATTATTTTCAATAATTGCAGCACTCAATTTATTTCCGGCATATACTGAGGTATCAATATAAAGTACATTATTATACCTGCTGTAAAAAACTTCCTCGCGACGAGTATGCCCCACCACCTGAAGTTTTCCGATATCAAGAAGTTCGTCCCTTGTCCATAATATCCCCAGTTCATTTTCAATATCTTTTTCAATAAGTTCATCCAGAACAGACAGATCTTTTTTGTAGTCTTCTGGCAGATAAGATTTATAATAATAGGATATACCGGCATGTGAAACGAAGCAGTCGGCCAGGTTATAATATAAAGGAGCTTTTGCTATTAATGCCAGATGCTCCCTCATTTTATCATCTCTCCCGTTATAGGATGCCATAGTCGATTCATATCCGTTATAAATCCATGCTTTACTTATACTGCTTGTCCTGTTTTCCATATAAAATAAAAACATATAATCATGGTTCCCGGGAGTGAACCAGATTTTTTCAGAAATAATAAAATCCATAGTTTCACAGCTGAATTTGCCTCTGTCAACCAGGTCACCAACACTGTACAAAGGGATATCAGGATATTTATTCCTGATCTTTTCAATTAGAGCTTTCAAAGTATAAAGACATCCATGGATATCCCCGATAATACCAATCATTTGTTAAATATAATTGTTTTGTTTTGCATAATGAAGCAGTTCATCCCTGAATTTCGGATGCGCAATATTAATAAGCTCAGCAACTCTTTTGCTTATCGGTTTGCCGTGAAGCTGCGCAACGCCGTATTCAGTAACGATATAATGTACATCTGCCCTGGTTGTAACAACACCAGCCCCGGGACGCAAGAACGGAACTATCCGTGATAGACTGTCGTTTTTTGCCGTTGACGGCAGTGCTATTATGGGTTTGCCTCCTTCTGACCGGGCAGCCCCCCGGATAAAATCAAGCTGTCCGCCGAATCCGCTGAATATTTTAGGACCTATCGAATCCGAGCAAACCTGTCCTGTAATATCAATCTCGATGGCAGAGTTTATCGCAACCATTTTACTATTCTGTGCAATAACAAAAGGATCATTTACATATTCCTGCGGATGAAACTCAATAAGGGGATTATTATTTGTAAAATCAAAAAGATTCCTGCTGCCAAGCACAAATCCCGCAATTATCTTTCCCCTGTGAATTGTTTTCATTTCATTCGTAACGATGCCTTTATCTACAAGCTCAACAATACCGTCGGAAAAAGTTTCAGAATGAACACCGAGCGCCTTTTTATCGGTCAGATAACGAAGCACTGCATCCGGAATGGCACCAATTCCAAGCTGAAGTGTAGAGCCGTCTTCCACTAAATCAGCAATGTTGCTGCCGATTTTGCCGTAAACAGCTTCCATTTCAGGAGACAGGTCTTTTTCAACAAGTATGAGCTCGGTAAGCATTGCATCCGTTTCCACGAAGTAATTTATTTTGCTGATGTGTATAAAACTGTCACCCAGTGTCCGGGGCATCTGCGGATTAACCTGCGCAATTATTATTTTGGATTTTTCCGCGGCAGTCTTTGTAAGGCCTACATCAACCCCGTAACTGCAGAATCCATGTTCATCAGGAGGCGAAACATGAATTAAGGCAACATCGGGTACAATGTAGCCTTTCTTGAAAAGGAGAGTTGATTCAAAAAGAAAAATGGGGATAAAATCCGCTCTTCCTTCCTGGACAGCCTTCCTGGAATTCGCGCCTACAAAGAAAGCCTGATGACTGAATGACTTCTCAAGGCCCGGCTGAAGGTAAGGAAGCGGACCCACCGTTAGTGCATGATAAATTTCGATACCGGTTAATTCATCTTTTCTCCGTACCAGCGCATCAACAAGTACGGAAGGATAAGCGCAGTTTGAATGCATTATAATTTTATCGCCGCTTTTTACAACCTTAATCGCTTCATCTGCAGATACAACTTTTTTATTATATGAATTCAGCAGCGTTATCGGTAATAGTTTATTTCTGGTCTCTTCCAATGTAGTCATAAAAAAAAATTAATTATTTGAAAAAATATGCAGTCTCCTGTATTCCAGGTTAAAAGTATTTGCAATCGGTTCATTACATACATAACCGCGGTATGTGCACACACCCTTTGCCAGTCCCTGGTCACCCATAAGCGCAGGTGAAAGTCCGTTATCTGCAATGTTGCTTATAAAATTGATTGCCGAGTTATTCAGACCGTAGCTTGCAGTTCTTGATACCAGTGCCGGCAGATTCGGAACGCAGTAATGTAATACATCATTAAACACGTACACCGGATCTGACAAAGAAGTTACCCGGCTGGTTTCAATGCATCCTCCCTGGTCGATAGATACATCAACAATAACAGCGCCTCTTTTCATTTCCTTAACCATCGATTCGGTAACCAGATGAGGGGTTTTTTCACCTTTTATGAGTACAGCACCGATAAGTACATCGGCAAATTTTACGCCTCTTGAAATAGTATACGGGTTGGCAACTACCGTAGTTACTTTTTTCGAAAATGTCTGATCGATTTCGCGCAGACGGTTAAGATCCTTATCCAGTACAATTACCTGGGCGCCTCTGCCTAAAGCAGTTCTTGCAGCAGTTGTTCCAACAACTCCGGCGCCAAGAATTACAACCGCAGCAGGAGCAACACCAGTAATTCCGCCGAGAAGAATTCCCCTTCCCCCCTGTGCATAAGTTTCAAGGTATCTTTCAGCAACCTGGATCGCCAGCTGACCGGCTATTTCACTCATGGAATGGAGAATCGGAAGCCTCTCCCCCTCCTCAATTAATTCATAACCGATTGCGGTTATGTTTTTTGCGAGCAGCAAATCAAGAATATTTTTCTTGCCGACCACCAGATGGAGTGATGAAAAGAGTATCTGGTTATCCTGAAGCATCATTGCCTCATCCTCTGAAAGAGGAGCAACTTTTACAAGCATTTCAACCCTGTGATAGACCTCCTCGCCGCTGTATACAATGGATGCCCCGATAGAGCGGAAATCCTCATCGCTGAAATGACTGCCTTCACCTGCACCGCTTTGAATATAAACAGTATGACCTGCTCGTACGAGCGAATCAACACCGGCAGGGGCTAAAGCTATTCTTTTTTCTTCATGAAAGGTTTCTTTTGGAATTCCTATTCTCATAAAAGCTCTGTTTTTTATTAGCAAAACTACTTATTATACCCCATAGATTCAATTAAAATCGGGCTTCCGTTACCATAATTGTAAATAGACACAAATGCCTGAAGACCTGCTTTTACCTTATATTCCATTTGTTGAATTTTTTGCCGTCTAACCTGTGAGAAGACTTGAAATCAGTTCGGTTTTTTGCCGCTTTAAAACTGGTTAAAAGCTCAAAAAAATGGGAACAGTATCGGATCAGACCCGGGTTAGAATGGGGTTAGAACCAGATCAGTTCCCCAATTTAATCTTATTGGCAATCAATATGCAAATGGTGGGGAATCCGGAATCGGATTCATTTTAAGTTAAAACCCGGAACGACGCTTAAATGCTTCAAAATCAGCGGAATTTTTGGGCAGAACTTTGCTTAGACTGTGGCAGCTGGAAAAATGATAAAAATAAATGGAGTTTTTTTACACCACCGGCGTCAATGGTTCCCTGCCCGTTAAAACAGCGATCACATTTCCGGCAGCAAGCATTGCCATCCTGTTTCTCGCCTCGATTGTGGCGCTTCCGATATGCGGCAGGAGAACCACATTGCCAAGCTTAAATAATGCTGGATTTACTTTCGGTTCCCCTTCATAAACGTCGAAACCTGCGGCAAATATCTTCCTGGCTTTAAGCATTGCAATTAGTTCCTTCTCATCCACAATTTCCCCTCTTGCCGTATTTATCAGAATAGATGTTTTTTTCATCATCTGAAGATGTTCCTTATCCAGAAGATGGTGAGTTTTCGGAGTAAAAGGCAGGTGGATCGAAACAAAATCAGATTTTCGAAGAATAAAATTCAGTGAAACTTTTTTTGCACCCGTCTCTTTTTCCAGTTCAGGAACTTCATCGATATCATAATAAAGAATGTTAGCCCCGAAAGCCTTTGCCCTCCTTGCCACTGCGCTTCCAATCCTGCCGGCACCTAAAATACCGAAGAATTTCCCGCTCATTTCCACACCCAGCAGAAGTTTCGGTTTCCACCCCTTGAATTTCCTGGCCCGCATAAACTTCACCCCTTCTATAATTCTTCTTGAACAGGCCAGTACCAGTGAAATGGCAATATCAGCAGTTGCGTCAGTAAGTACATCCGGAGTATTCGTTATTGCAATCTTTTTGCTTTTTGCATATTCGATATCAATATTGTTATAGCCGACTGCATAGTTCGCAATGATCTTACATCTTTCAAGCTTATCGATCAGATTCTTATCAAATTTTTCTGTAAGAAGTGAAATTATTCCATCGGCATCTTTTACAAGCTTCTCCAGTTCCCTTTGCGGAACGGGATCGTCTTTCCGGTATACAACAACCTGGAATCCCCTTGCTTTAAGCAATTTTTCAGCCGAATCAGGTATTTCCCTTGTGATTACGACTTTCATTAAAGTGCTCCGTATAGAAGGCGGACAATAAATGTTGCTGCAAGTATTCCTGCTATATCAGCCATCAGACCCGCCGGCAGTGCATGTCTTGTATTTCTGATATTAACGGATCCGAAATAAACCGCCAGCACATAAAACGTTGTTTCCGTACTGCCGTAAAAAGTAGAAACCAGTATTCCGATAAATGAATCTGGTCCGTGTACCGCCATAATTTCAGCCATAATTCCGAGGGACCCGCTGCCTGACAATGGGCGCATTAAAGCCATTGGAAGCGCTTCTGCTGGCATTCCAATGAAATCTGTAACAGGCCTTAATACATAAATCAGCCAGTCCATTGCCCCGCCAGCTCTGAATATACCGATTGCAACAAGCATTGCCACCAGAAACGGGATAATTCTTACGGCAACATTGAATCCTTCCTTGGCTCCTTCTACGAATTTTTCATAAACCTTAACTTTTTTTACAGCTCCGAACCCTATAAAAAATATTATTAAAAATGGAATAGCTACAGTTGATACAACCTGTATTATACCTTTAAATGTTTCCGCGGAAACAGATGCAAAAACAGCGCTTACAATTCCGGAGAAGAATAATAAAAATACAAAGACGGCTGCAATGAAAGTGATGAAAATGCTTTTACCGTTCCTTGATAACCAGGATCCGAAATTTCCAATCTTAAGCGGGAAGCTTCCCAGTACTCTTGCTGCAGTTAGTCCGACAATGGTTGCACAAGTAGATCCGAAAAGAGCAGTTCCTATTATCATGGCGGGATCCGAGCTTCCGGAGGCAGCTCTTATTGCAATAGCGCTTGCCGGAATGAGGGTCATTCCTGCAGTATTTATCGCCAGGAAAGTGATCATTGCATTTGTTGCAGTATCTTTTTCGGGATTCAGGGTATTAAGCTCTTCCATTGCCTTGAGGCCGAAAGGTGTGGCCGCATTTCCCAATCCAAGCATATTTGCCGATATATTCATTATCATAGAACCCATGGCAGGATGATCGGAGGGAACATCCGGAAATAATTTTTTGGTAACCGGTCGCAGCAGTCTGGCAATTATTCTTATTAATCCGGCCTCCTCGGCAACCTTCATTACACCCAGCCACAACGCCATTATACCTATAAGTCCCAGCGAAATCTCCACAGCAATACCGGCATAATCCAATGCTGAATTTGTTACCTTCCTTAAGCCCAGAAAGGAAATCTCTTCGAATACAAGGCCGGCTACAGCAGCATTTGCCGACATTGGTTTTAATGAAACTATATTACCGGAGAGATCATCTTCCTTTCCGGTACCTTCAGCCATTTCCTTCCAGGTTCCGGGTATGATGCCGCTGAACTTAATGTAAAAAACTTTTTTCTGTTCCTGGTTATTAATGGTTACCCTGGCAGGCAGAGAAATATCTTCGGGGATATTTTCCTTATAGAAGGCGTTGTAATTCTTTGCAGAAATATTCAACTGTACATCGTAGGTTGTATCCTTATCTGCATCGAACGGTGTACTGAAAACAATTTCAGCCGGAAGTATTTGATTGTTCCGGTATTTGTTGGAAGACTGATTTATAATATCGGTGGATAACGCCGCACCGATTCCTAAAAAAAGAAGTGCCAGCCAGACATAATTGAGCATTTATTGCTCCGGTTTATTTTTGTAAAACAGTTAATTTTCTATGAAAAGGAAGCGTATGGTTGCCTTTATTATTGGCAGCTATAACTCTGATGGAATGCTCGCCAGCCTCAGCTTCCGGGATTACAACACTCAGCAATCCGGCAGCTGCATCAAAACTAAAATCCTTAACAGCAGCTGAATCAAACTGCACAACGAATGATGCAGTATCTATCCCTGAAGAATCTTTCAGGAAAAAGTCGAGAGTGAGAGGACCTTCGTAAAGCGATTCATTTTCATTTAATAAAGACAATTCCGGAATTCCTGCCGAAAGATACCTGGCGATACCCCTGAATATACCCCAAGCCTCAATTCTGTTAAACTCACTAACAGCGAGTCTTCTTTCCTCAAAATTATTAGTAAAGAAACCGCATTCAACTAGAACCGAAGGAATTTCAGTAATCCTCAGGACAGAGAATCCCATTTTGGGGTAGATCCAGTAATCAGAATATGTCCCGTCGAAAGAACCCAGTCCGCCCGAATTCCTCATAGCATATGCAAGATCGCGCTGTATATATTTAGCCAGGTCTCTTTCCGAAGGTTCATATTCATAATCTTTCTCGGTAGCGTGGTAATAGGTTGAGGTATAATTTATCCAATCGTCGCTATCCTTTCCGGGAGCGTTGTGGTGGATAGAGATAAAAAAATCTGCACCGCTTGCATTGGCAAGAACAGAGCGATGTTTCAGTTCCACAGTGGCATCTTTGTCACGGGATAATACAACTTCAGCACCGGCCTGCGTTAAAAAATATTTAAGTTCAAGAGCGACATACAAATTGATATCCGCTTCAACTACCATTTCAAGGTTGCCGATGTTCCTCCTGTCTTCGCCGCCGTGACCGGGATCGACATAGAATTTCTTACCAGAGAAATAGGGTGAATATTTTGCAACGAACTCATTCATATTCGAAGCTTCCCTCAATTCGTAAGGGATTTCATAAAAGACAACATCCCTGCCTGCACATCCTGCAAACAAAAGAAGCGAAAGCATGAAAATTGAAAAATTCTTCATCCGATTGTCTCCTCCATGGCTTTTATTTCCGATGTATCGAGCATAAGAAAAACATGCTTGTCGTTTTGATTTTCACTGTTTTTTGCACTCGAATACTTCTCGTTGAACAGATCTTTTACAATCTGGGGGACCTTAACATCTTCCGGTTTTTTTAGGTGTCCGTTAAGCGTGACGTAAATTATTTTGAATACCTTTTTGACATCGGTTTTTCTTCCAGGTCTGGTTTCCTGAACCCTTATTACCGCAAAGCTGGCTCCCGAGTCATAGTCAATTTTTTCAAAAAGATCATCATCTTCGGGTATGGTAATAAATATATTTTTATTATGATAAAGGAATGAACCGGGCAGCTGAACCATCTCATTATCCCTGGTATGAATCGCCAGCACACCCACACGGGCAGATGCAAGCTCTTTTTCAATTTTATTCATTTCCCTTATAATAGTTACTGTTTTATTCATATTAAATTAGTCCCTTTTAATACAATTTTTATGATCGATGGAGTAAATGCACCTGCTGCAATAGTCTTTGTCGGGGTAAAAAATGTTATTCCTGGTGTTCTCAACCATTTCGCTTATTTTATTACCTGTAGCTATCAGACTGTTCCGAGTTTCCTCACTTTCGATATATTTATCAGGATGCCTTACAAATATTATCCTGAACTTAATCCTGTAAGAGGAATTAAATGTCTGCCATACAATATATGAATAAAATTTTAATTGATTCAGATATTCCCGGGCTCTTTGTTCCGTTTTATCAACAGGAATATCATCTGTTTTATAATCGATGATTGTAATCAGATCATCTTTAATAATGATCCTGTCAATTATACCGAAAAGAATATAATCTTTTTCCCGTACATAGATCTCGAATTCGTTTTTGCCCTCCTGGTTTTTAATCTCATTGTAAACACCGGAAGCAAAGTAAGCTTCAAGGTCGCTTATAATTTCGCTGGACAGAACACCGGAGGCCTTCTCATCAAGCGGGATTCCTTCTTTCCTAACAAGCATATTAACATACTCAGGGTCGGTTTGTTCCTTTCCTTCCTGCAGGATTTTGTGAATCACTCTTCCTTTTATTCCTGCCGAACCGGCAGTAATTTCATTATCCTTCTCGTTATCGTCTTCTGTGAAATAAGCGGAAGTATTAATCAATGGAAGCAGGCCGTCCTTGTATGTAAATTTATATTTACGGGGACAGTGGGTATAGACCGAGAATTTAGTGGCAGAAATTATTTCATCCTTAACTGAGTCCGGAATATCTTCAGTCATTAAAATTTTTTGTTCAGGTCCACGTTCTTCTTCAGTCTGATTATATTCATTTACCGAGGTTTCAACCGGTATATCAAGTTGTCTCTCCTGTGAATGCAGCGAATAGCCTTTGCTTTCCAGCCTGAGGAATTTAAGAGTATCAAATATTGACAGTTTATCCTGCAAAAATCCGTCAGGAAATGCTCTGGTTAAAAGTTCCATGAACGATCCGACCGGATAGTTTTCTTTCCTGGCAGCAGTTACATAAAGAAAATCCTTCGCCCTTGTAACACCAACATACAGCAGCCTCCTGAGCTCGGCATTTTCTTTCTTTAATGAAATAAAATTATTCAGGTTAACAGCGGGCGCAGATAAATAATCCTGGTAATAATTTTCATGCAGCGGAACTTTGGTCAGTATCCCCAGGTTTTTATTAACAACCAGACCTTTTTGTCTTACCATGCTTCTCTGTGCTGATTCACCTGAGTTAACAAGAAAGATTACCGTGAACTCCAATCCTTTTGCCTGGTGGATAGTCATAATTTTAACTGTATTGGAATCATCAGCAATCAGTGCCTGGGCTTCATCCTGCACCTGTTCGATGTTGGTTTTAAGAAAGTTAACATAGTCATACAATGTCCGCAGACCGTGTGAATAAAAATTGATTGTTATCTTAATAAGCTTACGGATATTTGCACTTTCCTGTGGACCGTTTTTCTTTGCGACCAGGTATGCTAAAAAGTCTGATTCATTCAGCATCTTTCTGAGCAGTTCCGGTGGATCGGTAAACTGCGCAAGATCAGTCATCTCGCTTAGTTTTTCCTTTACGGGCTTCAGGGTTTCATTCTCAGATGAGAGTAGCTTCCGGTAAAAGCTGTGTCCCCTTAGAAGTGAGATCTCAAAGAGTTGTGAATCGGAAAGATTGAAAAAGGGAGATCTTAGGATGCCGGCCAGAGCGCCGTCATTATTATTATCCAGCAGGAATGAAAAGTAATTAAAGATATCATAAATGCTCTGTCTCTGGTAAAAATTCCTTCCGCCCATTATCAGGTAGGGTATTTTATGATTTATAAACGATTCCTCTATCTTGTCAAAGGATTTTCTCTTTCTGGAGAGGACCGCGATCTGATTCCAATTAATTTTTTTTGTAGTGATAAGCTCAAGAATTTTTCCGGATACCAGCTCTTCTTCCGGGATCCCCTCTTTTTCCTCAAGCAGAAATTCTATTCCGCCTTCCGCAATATCCTGTCTGGCGCAAACGAGTTCCGAATGTGCAACCTCATTAAATGTAATATCCGGATCAGCGAAGAGTTTTTTGAACACATAATTTGTAAAAAGGCATACATCCGGCCCCATTCTGAAACTGTCGGGAAGAATCAGCAGTTTTCCTGAGTTGTATTCGCCGATCTGTCTTTTCGTCCGTTCAAAAACTTCAAGCTCGGCATCGCGGAACATATAGATAGATTGTTTTTCATCGCCTACCACAAACAGGTTTCCTCTTCTGAGCTGATCGAGTATGGGAAGGAATATTTCATACTGAATTTCATTGGTATCCTGGTACTCATCGATCATTATATATTCAAACTTATCCCAGACCGACCTTTTCACATCTTCATTTTCGAGCAGTTTTTTGGTGTAAAGAAGTATGTCTTCAAAATCTATATACCCCTTGCTATTTTTCTTTTCATTATATCTTGCGATAGTCCTGTCAAAAAAATACAAAAGTTTCCTGCCGGTAGCAGCGAGTTCCATTTCCACAAGCTCATGATCATCTTCAAAATAGAAATATGACGAATCGGATAAAAATTCTTCAATCCGGTATTGTTCTTCAATCTGATTCCTTAATTTCCTGACAAGATATTTTCTGATTTTTCCTTCTTTGGTACAGAGAACTGAACTAAGCTGCTGTAAAGTGCTTAAAAGCGTCTCGAAATTATTATCATCTTTCAATTTCTTTAAAAAAGGTAGAATATCCGCAACTGTTTTATTCTCCGGATCTTCAGTGACGACATTATTGACAAGCTGATTAAGGTCTGCCATAAAGACCTGCAGTTTTTTTGAGATGTACCCGCTGCTGATCTCAAGGAATGTGCTAAAGAGGATACCGGCAATCTCATTATCTTGCTTATTATACATCCTGTCTCTCAGCTCCAGGAGATTTTTCCGGTTTGCGACAAGGTTAATCATCTCTTTCGTAAAAACACTTTTTGAAGAGAACAGGCGTATTAATGATTTTATAGCGGGTGAATCTGTTTCGGATGTAAGTGCTTCTTTTATTACCTCTTCAGCAGAAAGCTCAATAAGCTCATTTGACATAATTGTATCAGCGGGAATAAAATTGGCGTCAAGTTCTGCTTCTACCGGATATTCCCTCAGCAGGTTTATACAAAATGAATGAATTGTTGAAATATTTGCAGATACCAGGCTTCTGCGTATTTGCTGGAGCTTATTTATCAATTTCTCATCCCTGGATGAGGCTATGGTATCCTCAACCTGTGCAGCAATTTTTTTATACAATTCTGATGCAGCTTTTTCGGTAAATGTTATAGCTGCAATTTTTCTGATGGGAATATTTCCCGACAATGCTATTTCAAGAAATCTTTTGGAAAGGATGAAGGTTTTACCTGAGCCAGCGTTTGCTGTTAGAGCAATATTGTTTGAAATATCAAGGGCTGAAATCTGATGGCTGGTAAGCATATTTTTAAAGAGCCCTCACTTTATTTCCGGAATAAAGATTCTGAATACAGTACCGTTCCCGGAACTGCTTTCAAGAAGTATTTCCCCTTTGATTCCTTCGACAAACCTTTTCGCCAGTTTTAATCCGAGTCCCATGCCTTTCTCTTTTGTAGTAAAGTCGGGATCGAATATTTTTTCCTGCAGAGCAGGCGGTATTCCTTTACCGTTATCCTTAAGGTAGAGCTCGTAACCATCAGTGCATTTTTTCAGAGAAACTGTAATTTTATCGGCATCAGCCTGTATGGAGTTACGGATCATATTGATAATCAGCCTCCGGAATTGCGAAATATCCGCCTCTACTAATGCATCCTCTTTCTCAATCTCCGTTTCAATAGTGATTTTCTCATCGACGAACAGATTCACTGTGTCTTTGAGGACCTCGGATATATTAACCTTCTCAAGGTTGAAATGAGGCATTCTTGCAAACCGTGAGAATTCACTGGCAATCTGATTCAGGTTTTCAATCTGGTTGAGTAAAGTTTCAGATACTCTTGTAAAAATTGAAGAAAAATTCTTATTCTCCTTAAAGGAGATTATCATTTGCTGAACTGCAAGCTTCATAGGGGTGAGGGGATTTTTAATTTCATGTGCGACCTGTTTTGCCATCTCCTTCCATGCAGTTTCCCTCTCAAGCTGCGCCAGTTCTGCTTCGTTCTTTCTAAGCTCGCTGGTCATAAGATTAAATCCGTCAATCAGATCCCTCAGTTCGCCTTTTTCCTTATTTACAAGCTGTACACTGAGATCACCCTGCGCAACTGATCCGGTGGCCCTTATCAATTGTCTTATAGGAGCCGATATTTTATTAGCCAGGATAGTATTTATAATTATTATGATTATTACCGCAAAGGAATAAACTCCGAACAGCAGGATATCCGCATCTGCGGGAGTAAAGCTTAATTTCACTTTATTAAAAGCATCATTTACGCTAAGGATAAACCGCTTCCCCCCGATATCGAGTTTTTTAAAGAACGCGCTGTAGGTAAAATTCTCAACTTCCTGTTCCGTAAGGAACTCCCTGAAGCTAAGGTAATTCAGTTTGTAATAAGCAACCGGATTAAGCCTGGAAGTAAACAATCCCGAAGCATAATATTGTTTCTTTGAACTGAATGTCTGGTATGTATTATCGTACACATTAAATGATATACCCAGCTCAATAGCAGCATTTTCAAATGCGTCGTTATAATCCCTGTCCTTATGCTTAATCATCTGGCTGCGTACATGGTTTTCGATATACTCAAGCCTTTCATTAAGTTCGGTTGTTATGGCAGTGCTGCTTCTCTCATTTACTGTCTGCCTTATAAAGGCGGCAAGAATTATCACAGGAATTATAGAGATAAGCAGAAATGCGGTAAGAAGCTGCATCCTGAAAGTATACCTGAACTTCCTGATATTGATAATGAAAATAATAACAAAGAAAATAAGGATATAAATAACATGCGAAATAAATATTTTGAAAAAGTTAAAAAGATTCCATGTTATCTGCTTTTCACGGTAAAGTACAACCGTAATTTTTGTCTTCCCGCCTACAATGTTCTTCAGTGCGTATGATATATAGCGCTCATTATTCATTTCCATTGTCTGCCAGCTCTCGTTTGCTGTACCATAATCAGCATTTATAACAGGCTTTATCTGATCGCGTGACGGGTAAATATCACCGAATACATAAGTAAGTTCTGAATCGATAATTTCAAATATTTTTATCTGGGAGGCATCGATAACCGAGTTGAAGAAGTTTTTCTTTGAAACAAGAAACTCGGGGTAATCAGTACCTGCCGGATTCCGCAGATCAAGTTCAACCGATGCTATCAAATATCCGTAAATTTTTTCACCAACTCTTACAGGAATTATACCCTTGAATACTTTCCTATATTCATCTTTTTCAATCTCTGCCACCTGTATTTCAACTCCTGAATAATGTTCAAAATATTTGGCGGGATCAGTTTCATTATTAACTCCTATACTGAAACCGCCGAGATACTTTTTATTCCTGTCGAGTAAAGCCAGTGAAGAATTAAGCGATTCCTCCTGCAACGGACTTTTAGTCCACAGGGCAAAAGCAAGAGCAGTAAAATTACTTTCCCTGCCGGTTATTGCTTCTTTTGTATAATTATCCGCTGCGGCAGATCCCAGAGTTTCCCTTATCAGAAAATTCAGCAAATTCTCATCAGGACGATTCAGCTCAATAGCGGTTGTTTTAAGCGATTCCCTCTCCAAATGCTGGTTGAAATAATTAAGCAGTGATATTGAAATAACCGATGCTGCCAGTGCAATGTAAATAAAGTTGAAAACGGATTCCCTCTTCCGGAGTACATACCAGACGGTGATAAAAATCAGGGTTATAAAAACAAACTGCATCACCGGAGTAATCAGCGGCTGCTTCTGCCAGATTACAAATAAAAATCCGGATACCTGGAATACTGTGAATGATATCCAGTAATACCTTACCAGATCCGATCTTCGCAACGAGAGCAGCATTACAAGAAACGATATCAGGATAATTACCACAACCATACCCAGTAGCAGAAGATTGAGGATCATTACCTCCTCAGGAAGACCGCTTAAGATCTCCGGACTTTTAAAGTATCTTATTGAAGAATCAAAAATTATGCTGCGTACAGCAGCGCTCATTCCCCGTGCAGTCATCAGGAAAAGGAATGATACAGGTACAATTATTACATAATACCAGTACGATTTAAGTCTGTTCCACCTGGCGGATTCCCTTATATTTACAAAAAAACTGATGGCGATTAGCAGAAGGAAAATATTTGTTACAAAAAATTCAACCGGCGATTTTACCATTCCCCACGCAAATGCGGAAGCAAAGTATGAGGGATCATCAATGGTTCCGTTAAAAAGAACCGAAGGAATATTAAGGAAATAAAGTAATATGCGGAACCCGGTCAGGTATAATGCAAGAATGAAAAACCTGATAATCCTGCTGTTTATTTCTTTATACTCACCCCGCAGTGCAATCATCAGAAATAAATAAGCAGTAATAAGCAGCAATGACTGAATAAGTGAGCTGGTTTCCCGTATCGAATTGATTGATGAATCAAGAAGCGGTTTAAGGATCGTAACTTTTGCGGTTCTGCTTCCATTTGAATTTAAAAGATCGAATGTGTGGTATCTGCCGTCCCTGGTTTCAGGCTGATGCGAGAAGTAATTTACAGAAACATCTGTAGCAAGCAGCCGGGATAGATTCTTCTCAAAATTGACTTCCTGATAATAATTGTTTTTTATTCTATAGTGCTTCTGAAAAGGAAGATAGAACATTATGTAAAAATGCTCAGCATCAAAATTCACTGTATCCAGTACACTGAGCCATGTCATCAGACCGGTATTTGTAAAATAGGATTCTCCTATGGAAGCTTTTAACGGGAAAGGGAGCTCCTGCCGGACAGGCGAATTTTTATTCCATCCGATCAGCCGCCCGTTTGGTGCATAAACTTCGACTGAAAATTTTTCATAATCGATACTGTTAAGAAGCTCAATCAAACTTCCGTAATTTGCACCGGGAGCAAGTTCATTACGCAGTTCCGATTTCAGCTTTACCAGTCCGGTTAAAAGATCATCCTCTTGTTTACGGAAAGCCAATCTTGTTTTCTGTTCAGCATCACTAATCTCGGATTTGAGGATGTCCTTCCAGTTTTTTTCAATGGACTCAAATATAACAGGGGTTATCAGGGCAGAAGCTGCTATAAGCAGTAAAACAAAAAAGACGACAGTATAATACTTCCTATCGTCTTGAAATAATTTAATTATCCGGACCGCCATGCATCAGTTAATGGTTATCTGAGTTATCTTCCAGTTTTTTCCAATAAGCTTAAGGGATACATATACCTGGGCATTTTCCCTCTTGCCTTTTAATTCATACGTGTAAACGCCGGTTGCGTAAGGACTGCTGTCACCGGACTGAAGATTGTTAAACCTGAATGCTCTTACCTGGTAAACACTAAAAAAATTTTCAAGAATATAGAAAGCCTGGTTTGAACTGTAATAACCGCTGCTGCCGCTGGCAAGACTAAAATAAGTCTGGGAACCTAAAAATCCGGATAAGGCTCTCACATCACCCGATGCAATGGCTTCTTCAATTTCCTGAAAAACTTTTTGCGCCGGAACAACCTGCAATGTTTTGCCGGGCTTGTTTAAAAATCTTTTCTCCTGTGCAGCTATAATTACTGCACAGGAGATAATAAGAATAAGTATGTATATTAATCTCTTCATCCAGTCAAATGCAAATCTAATCAATAATCTGTTCTAAATCTATAACAACACTTCTATCGCCTGAATTCCCTGCTTAGCTTTCCTCTGAATTCACCGGTCTTTGCATTTTTCAGCATTCTTTCACCTTCTACCAGCTGATATGCCCAGTCAAATACAACCCGGTCTCTGGTAAGGGATTTAACTCTTACCTTCGCAAAATGATTATCCCATGTCCATATTACATATGTATGACCAACTACCGCAAGCTCATCTTTGTATTCAGACCAGCCGGTCAGCGGAGCTTCAGCGATATCATAAATATCGTATGTTTCTCCCATATCCTGTATATCTGTATCATTCCAGACATCAAGATAATACTTGCCGTTATAGTTCTCGAAGAAGAAGTCTGCACGGTCATCATCATAAGGAACCACAAGATAATTCCTGAAGGAATAAC
The DNA here is from genome assembly GCA_002435365.1 of Ignavibacteriales bacterium UBA6490. Taxonomy (GTDB): domain Bacteria; phylum Bacteroidota; class Ignavibacteria; order Ignavibacteriales; family Ignavibacteriaceae; genus UBA6490. The sequence continues at coordinate 18,499 of DJMM01000020.1, read as the reverse complement.
CTGCATTGTCAGGAAATCTCAGGTAATCAAAAATGCTCTGATTAAATCCTTCCGGACGGGGCACAGCATAAATTACATCCCTGCTGAGATCACTCTCATTTCCATTATAATCATATGCTGTTACTGCATAGTAATACTTATTACCGTTAACAGCATCATAATCAACAAAATAATTATAATCAGATGAACCGATTAGTTCATATTCTCCATAATAGGAATAAGCGAAGTAAACATTATATCCTGCAACATCCGACTCACGGTTTGAATCCCATTCAAGATCAACTCTTTCATCACCGTTAAGTACATATATGTTTCTGGGTGCCGCCGGAGGTGTTTCGTCATAATCGTAGAAATTACTGTCGCATCCGGCTAATCCGACTATCAATAAAAGCAATAATATTTTATATGTCTTTTTCATTTTATACCTCGAATAAATAAGTCTACCCTTACTATTCAAGGAAAATGCCAGTAAAACTGTTTGAATTTGAGCAAAAAATGAAGGTTGTGCGGACAATAGATGTCTAATTAATAGTACACAGGAGAAATAAAATAAACAGCTATATATTTATAAATTCATTTTTGAAATAGAGCCTGCTGTTATTTATTACTCCTAAAGCCCTGCCTGTAAGAAGCCTCCTGTCAAAAGGTGAATTCTTTGATTTACTAAGCTGTGATGAAATATCCACAGTCCAGACTTCATCGGGATCAAGAAAAGTCATATTAGCCTTTTCACCTTTTTTAACCACCGGTACCGGAATATTCAGGATATTGCGGGGGTTGACTGCAAATTTTTCAATAATCTGTTCAATTGTGAGTATTTTTTTATGATATAATTCTGAGAAAGCCAGACCGATTTCAGTTTCCAGTCCGATTATACCATTTGGTGCATATTCAAACTCAACTTCTTTTTCTTCGACGGAGTGGGGTGCATGATCACTTGCAATACAATCGATGGTTCCATCCTTTAATCCCTTTAATATAGCCTCAACATCCTGCCTTGATCTCAGTGGAGGATTCATTTTCAGGTTTGTATCATATGACTTTAAAGCTTCGTCTGACAGTGTAAAATGATGGGGAGCTGCTTCTGCTGTAACTTTAACTCCTCTTTTTTTAGCATCTCTTATCATTTCAACCGCTTTTTTAGTGGAAATATGTGCCAGGTGAAGTTTCCCGCGGGTGTACTCTGCAGTAATTATATCCCTCATAACAATAATATCTTCCGCAATTGATGGAATAGGCGGCAGCCCCAGCATCGTTGAATTTACCCCTTCATTCATTGCCCCCCCCGCAAGCGACTCATCCTCGCAATGTTCAATTACAGGAAGATCATACATCAGAGAATATTCAAGTACTCTTTTTAATATGCTTGCTGTTTTGATAGCAGTACCGTCATCGGAAAAACCTTTAACTCCGGCTTCTGCTAATTCTGCCATGGGAGAGATAACCTCACCTTTTCTGCCCAGTGTTGCCGCTGCAACTGGATACACATCAGTAAGTTCGCCCCTGGCTTTATCTTTTATAAAATTTACCACCTCCGCGGAATCAATGGCCGGTTCAGTATTTGGCATACAGGCTATTCCCGTAAATCCACCTGCTGCTGCTGCCCTGCAGCCGGTAATAACTGTTTCCTCATCTTCCCTGCCGGGTTCGCGAAGATGGACATGCATATCAAAAAAACCGGGACTAACAATTTTCCCCCGAAGATCGATTACTTTTGCATCACCGTTTTCCCCGGCCTTTCCGATATTATCAATAATTCCGTCTATAACGGTTATATCAGATTCCTGTGTGTTTATTTTCCCTGAGTTATCAGCAATCAACGCATTTTTAAGAATAACTTTCATCTGAAAATTCCTTTTTAATTTGAAGTACCAAGCAGGTAGAGTACAGCCATCCTTACAGCTACACCGTTAGTTACCTGGTTAAGAATAATCTGATTCCTGCCGTCTGCAACAGAAGCAGAAAGTTCAACACCGCGGTTTATGGGACCGGGATGAAGTATTAAAATATCTTTCCCGTTTTTTTCCAGTCTCTCATCGTCAATGCCGAAATATTTTACATATTCCCTGATTGAAGGAAAGTATTCGCGTGCTTTTCTTTCAAGCTGAATTCTCAAAACGTTCAGCACATCATTTTCCTGGATTGCTTCATCGATATTATAAATAACATCAACGCCCAGTTCTTCGATATATTTTGGGATCATTGTGGAAGGACCGCAGATGGAAACCTTTGCTCCCATTGTTTTCAGTCCGTAAATATTCGACAATGCAACACGGCTATGCGATATATCTCCTACGATACAGACCTTCAGGCCGGATATTTTACCGAGCTTTTCCCTGATTGAATACATATCGAGCAGCGCCTGTGTGGGATGCTCGTGTATCCCGTCGCCTGCATTGATAATATTACTGTTGCATACCTTAGTTAAAAACAAAGGAGTACCCGCGGCAGAGTGTCGTACAACAACCATATCAACCTTCATCGCTTCGATGTTACGCATGGTATCTTTAAGCGTTTCACCCTTGCTCACACTGCTCCCTGAAGCGGAAAAGTTAATTGAATCTGCAGACAATCTTTTTTCTGCAAGTTCAAACGATATCCTGGTCCTGGTGGAGCTTTCGAAAAAAAGGTTAACCACGGTTTTACCCTGAAGAGTAGGAACTTTTTTAATAGGGCGTTCAAGAACTTCCCTGAATGTGGTTGCGGTATCGAGAATAAGCTGAATATCTTCCCCGGGAACTCCCTGTAAACCAAGCAAATGTCTGCTGGAAAGAGGCACTTTAGACTCCTTTAGTTTTCTTCTTTTACATCGACAAGATAGATGGCATCTTCGCCGTCAATTTCTTCCATTTTTACTTTAACCTCTTCGTCAATGGAGGTTGGAATATTTTTACCTACATAATCTGCACGGATAGGAAGTTCGCGGTGTCCCCGGTCTACCAGTACACAAAACTGGATTGTGTGGGGGCGTCCCAGATCCATAAGTGCATCCAGTGCGGAACGAACCGTCCTGCCGGTATAAAGAACATCATCGATCAGGATGATATCCTTTCCGTTAACATCAAATGTTATGTTCGAAACGGAAACCTGCGGCTGCTTCATCCTGGTTCTGAAGTCATCCCTGTAAAGCGTAACATCCAGAACACCCAGCGGCAGCTCGATGCCCTCGATCTCATTAATTTTTGAATGAATACGGTTTGCAAGAAATTCTCCACGGGTGCGCATCCCCATAAGCACAATATTGTTCGATCCTTTATTTCTTTCAAGAATTTCGTGGGACATACGGGTAATTATTCTCTGCAGGCCGGGGGTATCGACAAGTTTAGCTTTTACTTTCATATAAAAAAAATCCTCCCGGAAAGGTATCCGAAGAGGCTCCTGTTTTTAATGATGATTTTCATCCTTATCCATTTCCCGAACAGATTTAAAGGTTAAAGTTATTTGCTGAAAAATAGAATATTATGCATGAAAAGTAAAGGTGCCGTTTAAAAAAATACTGTTTCCCCCTAACAGTTTAATTTTTTTAAGTTTTTACAATGATTTTCACAAAAATGGAGTTTTATGCCGGAATTGGGAAAATACTCTTAAACCTAATCCCTCCTGATCTGTCCCTAAGCCCATTCTGTTCTCACAAAAATGAGAACAGAATCAGGTTAGAATCAGATTAGAACCAGGTTAGATCGGGGTTAGGTGACCAATTGGTCTACAGTCCGGTAGCAAAAAATTCAGGCTGCATTCAGATAAAAGATGATACTTTTAATTTAAATGCAGCCTGTCAATTCATCGGGAAACCGGCCCGTTTCGAACCGGTCTTCCTGTGGATTTAATGTTATTTAATCAGCATCATTTTTTTGGTCTCGAAGAAATTTCCGGCCGAAAATGTATAAATATATGTACCGCTGGCAACTGAAATGCCGTCATCATTCTTACCATTCCATGTAATTTCATATACGCCGGCTCTCAGATTATTGTTCACCAGCTCTGTAACTTTCCTTCCCTGGATATCATATATTATGATTTTAACATTTTGTTCCTGGGGAAGCTCAATTCTGAATGAAGATGAAGGATTAAACGGATTCGGATAATTCTGGGACAGGCTGAAATTTTCGGGTATTTCACTGCTCATCTCGGCAACTGAAGTAAGGGTTTGAATAGTTGCCCGCATAAAATAGGTCTCAGTCCAGGATGACCATGCCGAACCTGTATAGTCCCAGGCCCTGCCATTATTAACCTGATCATAACCATAGCCTGGTTTATTTGTGCCATCATAGAGAAGACCGACAAAAAAGTCGCCGTTCACCATAATATTGTAATTAGTCAGGTCGGTAGGATCCCATCCCGGGTAGCTTGTTGCTGTTTTGGATTGTAAAGTAGCAAGGTCCCCGGAAGGCTGACCACCACTGATACCCAAAATTATTGGTTTATAGGTAGCAGTTCCGGCATTTACTCCTGTAATATAGATTTCCATCTTGGTTACTTTAGCATTAGGCAAGGTAGGGGTCATCCTGTTTGCAGAACCTTGACCCGCACCATTCCAGTAATATCCGCTGGTTGGTGTTCCGTCATCATAGATCAGGTTTACAATCTGACCGCCTCCTCCGCCTCCGGGAGTATTAACAAATGCGTTATAAGCATCCAGTTTTCCATATCCGTATGTATTATTCGGCGATTGCCCTGTATAACTATCTTTCTTAGCAGTATTCTTAAGAATATCAACTGTTTGACTATAATTCAGCGTACTATTTTTTTCAAGCAGAAGTGCCACTGCTCCCGTAACGTGCGGTGAAGCCATACTGGTACCCTGCATTTTCTGATGCTTGCCTCCCTGGTTTATATTATACCTTGGTGTTTGGGTTAAAAAGCTGGAATAGGCAGCGATAATTACTTCACCGGGTGCCGAAATATCCGGTTTTAGTCTTCCATCCCTGCTGGGTCCAAGACTACTGAAGTAGGAATTTTTACCAACCACAGGATTTCCCGGCTGGTACCGTGTTACTCCATCAATATCGATCCAGTGATCTTTTGTTACATAGGAACCAACGCAGATAACATTTGCTGAAGTGCCAGGTATACCTACTGTTTTAGCATTATCACCCGGTTTATACCAGTTCTGACTAAAGGTAGAAAAAACACCTCCGGCTATTGTCCAGGCATCAAATGTACCCGATCCATAAGTGAATAAAGTCCAGTATACTCCACGGATATCAATTTGTCCATTATGACTATCTATAACCACAACCACTTCATTGGCTCCGTTATTTGGATTATTTACACCTGTGGCATCGATGGTAATATAACCATAGGTATATCCCTGAATCTGAAAAGCAGCGTCTTCAATTTTTTGTCCGGGTGCAATACCAGGAGAATAACCAATTAATTGTAAGCTGCTGGTATCATAAGCAGCCAGACCCACATTAATATTTCCGGAGGAATACCACATATCTGCAACAACCACCGAAGCCTGAGATTCCAGTTCAAAAAATGTTTCAAAAGCATCGTTAAATGATGATCCGGTGCTAGTATAGCTCAGGTGGATAGGATCGCCGCCTTCATTTCCGGCAGCAGCAACTATTATTTTACCTGGTCCGGTAAGTCCGCTCAAACTTTGCTCATATAGTGAAGTCCCGTCATGCGCACCATAATGACCGCCCAGACTTAAATTAATAGCCGCAGGTTTTCCAAGCTGTCCCGCTTTCTGAAAAATATAATTACAGCCGTCAACCACATCGGTACTTGCAAAGCCCGGTCCTTCACGGAAACCTTTCACAAATATTATATCAGATTCAGGAGCCATACCGGTATAAGTAGAAATAGCTCCACCGCTTCCTGCAGCTGTTCCTGAAACGTGAGTTCCATGACCGCCGCCGTCATCGCCATCAACCTCATAACACTGGTTTGCATCTAGCTGGGTTTTAGTATACTCAGTTCCATAGGAATATCCTGATGGCGGATTTCCCTGACCGGACATATCCCAAAGGTATTTTATTCTGCTTCCGCCGCTGTTTTTAAAATCCTGATGCTTCCAGTCAATTCCCGAATCCACAATTCCAACTACAACCCCGCTACCTTTATAGGGACGCGGAATCCCGCTCCCGCTGTGGATCTGGGCAACTTTTGTCTCGACAATACTTACATCGAGCTTCATTTCAGAGACTGTACTCGGTTCGATATAAACAATTTCATCGGAGGATGCAATAGCTCTAACCGATGCAAAAGGAATTTCCGCAGTAAAAATATTACTGGAGACATAATTGTATTTGCCGCCGTAAGAGGAGATAATGCTTTCAGCTGATGAAATGTTTTTTGCTTTAATAAAAACAGGGACAACCAGATGATCAAGTTCATTCCTGGAAAAGAATAATACCTCTTTAAATGCTGACTCCAGCAGTTGCAGATTCATTCCGTTATTCTTTTCAACTCTGTTCAGGAAAAGATTTAACAGCGGACTAATTTTAGAACTTACCTGATCGCCCGACTGCATATCTGCTGCGATCAGCTTATCTGTCCCTCCCCTGGTGAGGTTGGGAAAGTTCTTGCTGCTGATCTGAGAGAATGAATTTATAGAGAAAGCAATAACCGCTATAATAATCGTAATCACGTTTTTCATAATAACTCCAGCTATAATTTTATTTTATTTTATTTCTAATCTTCTTGCGAGTTCCAGCGAAACTACAAAGTCCAGTGCAGATACCTTTTTAACACCTTCAACGGTACCCGTTGCAGTAAATATATCTTTCACTATGCTTTCAACACTTATTCCGGTAGACCTTAATTTTGCCTCCATTTCAGCATCTACTGCAGTGCTGCATTTCCCAAGAAACTGAACAGGTGCATCAGGGTCAGTATTTTCCAGATTTGTAATTTTCTGCTGAAGTGCAGTGTCCATTTTCTCCGGCGAATAATCATTTGAGCCGGAACAATTTATTATACTCATTGTAAATAAAGTTACCATTAATATTGACAAATACCTTATAAAAAGGCCCTCAGGGCTGTCCTTTATTTTCATAAAAACACCTTATTGAAGTTAATTTAAATTAATCGCTGTAAAATTTTATTTTATCAGCACCATTTTTCTGACTGTAGTAAAATCGCCTGCCGTGATCCTGTAAAAATAAATTCCACTAACCAGGTTCCTGCTTTCAAACCTGATCTCATTCATGCCTCCGGGTCTTTCCTCATCCAGAATTGTGGTGACATACTCACCGAGCTGATTATAGACTTTTATAGAGACATTATTCCTGGACTTCATATTCCACCGGATAACGGTTGAGGAGTTAAACGGATTGGGATAATTCTGCATAATTTCATATTCATCAACAGACAGATTTTCATCTTCAACACCGGTAGCAGGCAGCGATATAAGGGGGTGAAGAAATACATCTGTGCCGTTATTTAAATGAACTATAAGATTAGGTCCGGGTGTGTAATTTATTACCGGTCCATCAAACTGAAGAACACCGTAGGTCTGGCCGTTTTTCAACAATGATCCCTGAACCAGCCATTGGGAAGCATCGATAACCTGGTTATACATATTCATGTTAGCTGAATCCTCGAACTGGGTATATGCAGCCCAAAAAACTTTCGCAGTCTGATACTTATAAGTTGTACCTCCGAAATTTCCGGAGCTGTTGTTTGTTATCTCCGTATTCATGATAAATCTTCCCTGGTTGCTGTCGTGGATCATTTTTCTCCAGTAACCCTCGTTAACGCTTATACTGAAAGAGCTTGTATTTGTAGTTCCAGTAGCCTGCTCTGTATATTCAAACATTGCCCAGGAACCTGAAATTTCCCGATCATAACTTCCGGAATGGGTAATATTTAAAGTCATTGCCTGGCTGTCGTAAACCATGGTGCCGGTAATCGTACGCTGCCAGTAAATTATATAATTCTGCGGGTAGGTATTGCTATATACCCTCATATTCATATAATTCTCTATATAGGTATTGAAATCCATCAAGTGGGATAATTTAAAATCCTCAGCGGTACCGCTTGTATAGCCACTTATCTGATAAAACACAAACGAGACAACTGTACCGTTGTAGAAGACAAGGACTAATTTATCATTTGGCGAAGAAGAATACGACCATTCTCCTGATATATTCTGGGTAAGTGTACCGGTAGTTGTAACCACTCCCGTGATTCCGCTGGCTTCCCAAACTGCATCAACAGCAAGTGAAATAGCATCGGTTGAGGTCTCAGTTATATCATTAGATGATGAGAAGAGATCGTGGAGGATAGTCGCTTCAGTCTGTGAGTAAAGTTCAGTAAAGGAAAGTAGAACAGCGAAGAGAAAGAGAATAATGCTCGGCTTCATATAATCAATCCTTTATGATTATCGGTAATTCAGAATTTGCTATTAAAGAATCAGAAAACCAAAACTTATTCCTTTAACCTGGCTGATGTCACTGAGAAAGAATAATAACCTAATGCTAACAACAGAATAATATCCTCCAAGGGATATTAAAAAATTAGTTAAAGAAGAATAAAATGTCAATAAAATTGTTAATTGTTAATATTTATCTCTATTATATTCAGTCCAGCTCACATTGCAAGAGGGATATAGGTTTATGAGATAGGTATAAAAGCGTGGATTTTGTCGGGGTGATAGGATTCGAACCTACGNNCTTCGTCCCGAACGAAGCGCGCTAGCCGGGCTGCGCTACACCCCGAAATGGTGTAAAAAATACAGCGAGGAAAAATAACGTTATTGTGAGTAAAGTTCAAGACTAATCTGTTTTGATGATAGGCACAACTCACACTCTGAACCTAGACTCCCTTATGCTCGGTCCTTTTTATAATCTCGTCCTGCAGTTCACTGCATAAATCAACAAAATAATCGCTGTAGCCTGCAACTCTTACAATAAGATCCCTGTACTTTTCCGGATGCGCCTTTGCGTCTTTTAAGGTATCAGCAGTAACAACATTAAACTGGATATGATGCCCGTTCAATCTGAAATAGGTCCGGATAAGTTTAACAAGTTTATCCACATCCTCTTCCCTTTCCAGGAGATGAGGTGTAAATTTCTGGTTGAGCAGGGTACCGCCTGTTTTTATATGATCAATTTTTGAAGCTGATTTTATAACAGCTGTCGGTCCTTTAACATCCATTCCCTGAACCGGGGAAATTCCCTCGCTGAGAGGTTCATATGCTTTCCTGCCATCCGGCATTGCCCCGGTAACGCTTCCAAAATAGACATGACAGGTTGTAGGGAGCATGTTAATTCTGAACTGACCACCTCTCGCATTGGGTCTGCCGTCAACAGCATCAAAGAATGCATCAAATACCTTCACAGCAATACTGTCCGCATAATCATCATCATTACCGTATTTTGGAGTGGCATATAATATTTGTTTCCACTTCGGTCCGTCCTCAAAATTATTTCCCAGCAGTTCGAGCATTTCACTCACTGTGAATCTTTTCTTATCAAAGATATTATACTTAAGTGAGGCTAGAGAATCTGTAACTGAACCCAGTCCGACACCCTGAATATATGAAGTATTATACCTTGCACCCCCGCTGTTATAATCTCTCCCTTTACTGATACAATCATCGATCAGCAGAGAAATAAACGGCGCAGGCATATACCGGGCATAAATGCTCTCGATAATAAGGCTGCCTTTTATTTTTATATTTACGAAGTATTTCAGCTGTTTATTAAAGGCATTGAAAAGCTCTTCGAAAGAACTGAAACCAGCAGGATCACCGGATTTAATGCCGATCTGCATTTGGGAAACCGGATCAAAACCGTTATTTAAAGTAATTTCAAGTATTTTCGGAATATTAAAATAACCTGTGAGTATATATGCTTCCTTACCGAATGCACCGGTTTCAACGCAACCGCTGGCACCTCCCTGCCGTGCATCGGTTAATGACTTACCCTGGCGCAGCATCTCCTCTATAATCGCATCGGTATTGAATATGCTGGGTTGTCCGTAACCTGTTTTTATTATTTCCAGTGCACGCTTTACAAACTGGTCGGGATTCATTTTACTTACCTGAACCATTGAACTGGGCTGGAGCAGCCGCATTTCCTGGATGACATCAAGAATCAAATAGGTAAGTTCGTTTACTCCGTTTTCTCCTTCCGCAGTTACACCTCCAAGATTTATCAGGCAGAAATCAGTATATGTGCTGCTTTCCCTTGCAGTGATTCCAACTTTAGGTGGTGCCGGCTGATTATTGAACTTAATCCAGAATGACTGGAGAAGTTCTCTGGCCGATTCTTTGGTCAGCGTACCTTTGTCCAGATCTCTTTTAAAAAAAGGAAACAAATGCTGATCAAGCCTTCCCGGATTAAATGAGTCCCATGTATTAAGTTCTGTAATTACCCCTAAATGAATAAACCAATAATATTGTAATGCTTCTCGGAAATTTTGGGGAGGTTCAGCCGGCACCCTGGTGCATATATCAGCCATTTCCAGCAGCTCTGCTTTCCTGATTTCATTCCGTTCTTCCAGGGCATACTCATAAAGTGTGCTGCTGTATCGTTTTGCATAATTTATGATGGCGTCTGCTGAAATGAGCATACCTTTGAGTTCTTCCCTTTTATAGAACGCTTCAGGATCATTATATGAATCAAGCAGCTTTAAGGATTCCCTTATATCATTTTTGATATTATTCATTCCCTTATGATATATTTTATCATCTGCGACTGTATGTCCGGGAGCGCGCTGTTCCATAAACTCCGTAAATATTCCGGCGTTATATGCATTCTTCCATTCATCATCAACCTCTGAGAAAATTCTGTCCCTTATTGATCTTCCTGTCCAGAATCCAAGAACTTCCTGCAGCAGGATTCTTTTAGTATCTGCATCTACCTTAAACGGAATTTTTTCCCTGTTATTCAGAATATCGAGGTCATTTTCTGAATGCACGCATAATTCAGGATAAACGGGAGTGGACTTAGGTGCAGGACCCCTTTCTCCAACAATCAGTTCACCGTTATTAACACATAGTTCTTTATTCTCAAGTATATATTTGAACGCCATTGCCCGCATTACAGGCACAGAATATTTACCATTTTCCTTCTTATAAAATTCCGTGATAAGCTCTGCTCGTTCGGATGAGATTACCGGTACGGCATTAAGTGATTGTTCACGCAGTTTTCTTATTCGTTCATTCATTATCACCCTCCCACACTAACAAGTTTGCCTGCCAATGCAAATTTCATTCTCAGAGATTCCATTTCTTCACCGGATAAGGATTTTGTACCAATGAATTTATTTTCAATATTCATTCTGCTGTATTTGGATGAGGCCGAATTATGAAACGGCAGAAGATTTATCCCCAGTATATTCAAAGGTTTAAGGTAATCAACAATTTCCTGAATATTGACATCAGTGTCATTCACGCCGGGTATTACCGGAATTCTTACAATAACTTTATTTCCCATTGCGGTTAAGCCAGCTAAGTTTTCAAGTATTTTATTATTGGAAACACCGGTATATTTTTCATGAAGTTCATTATTGAAAATTTTCATATCGTACAGGAAAATATCCGTTACTGTATAAATTTTTTTGATTACACTGAAAGGAGCATAACCGGAAGTATCAACCACAGTATGAATTCCTTTTTGCCTGCACAAGGATAACATTGAAAAGAGGAACTCCTCCTGCAGCAGCGGTTCGCCGCCTGAAAAGGTAACGCCTCCCCCGGATTCCTGATAAAAGGGGATATCCTTTTCCACCTCCTCAATAACAGCCAGGTCGGTTACTTCTTTACCGATAATTCCGGGATCGCACGACTGGCTGTATATACTCCAGGTATATGAATCAGACTTAACCTTTTCAGGTTTCAGCCGGCGGCTTTCCGGGTTGTGACACCAAAGGCAGTTAAGGGGACAGCCTTTCAGAAATACCGTAGAACGAATTCCTGGTCCGTCGTTAATCGAATATCTTTTTATATCAAAGATGAAACCCTTAATACTCATATATGATCCGAAAAATCAGAAAATTGATCTGACTGAAAATAATTAACAGAAAAGGGCTTTTGCACTGAAGAAAAGCAAAGAGCCCTGAATTCCAAAATATATTTACTCCTATTTTACCCTGGTAAATTTAATATCCATCCATTTCGTTTCTTTACCGTCCTGCTCCATATACATTTCCATATACGATGTTTCTTCATCAAAGTTTTTAAGGATCTGTCTAACTTTTATCTCCTTGCCGAAAGGATCGATTGAAGAGCCCGATAACGTAAGAGTTTTTGCAGCCTCATCATAATCGCCTTCCTGGTAAAGCAATCCTGTTCCGAAGTTATCCAGCCATGCTGAAAAAAACTTCTTTTTTGCGTTATCGTAACCGGTAATTTCAATGCCATTCATTTCCATTCCGCCAAATTCACTTTTATGCTTTCCCTGAAGATATCTACCGCCTAAAATAATTTCATAAGTTGATATTCCCTCAGATTTTGTAGGAGCTTCGGGATTATCATAGGTCGTCATTTCAGCTTTCCATGTTCCTACATTCCTGGCAAGTATTTCATGCATAGGACCAGGGGTCATATACTCCTGCCATGCCTTCATCATTTCATCCTGGTCAGTGTCCTGCGCCTTAAGATCAGCAGAAAATAGCAGCAAGGGAACAATGAATATTAAGAATTTTTTCATAAACACTCCTGTTAATTTTAATGGACCATTTAACTTAATTTAATATATATAATTATAAATCAGTGTGGTCAGATATCACTTCGGAAATATATTATTAACCGCTGAGTCAGGAATAAATAGGCTGATGTTACTTTATAACAGCGGCTTTGTTTATGTAATCCATGTTAGGGAACACTCTTTCGGTATATTTCCTGCCGCTAACTGTAATTGAATCCTGTGAAGGCTTTTCTCCATATTCAGAATTCAATAAATCTATGACTTCTATCCCTTCAATTATTCTTCCGATCGGTGGAAATCCCCTTACACCGGAGTAAGTTATTGTATCAAGACGGATATTATCTTTAAGATTAATGAACAGTTGCGTGGATCTGGTATCAACTCCAGACCTGGCATACGACAAAACCCCTTTCAGATTGCTGGCCATGACAGGTTCATCCGGTATTGCACTTTTTTCCCATTTCATATTTTCAGCATAATCATTGGAAATACCGAACTGTGCCACAAAGTTCTTAACCACCCGGAATATGGGAAGACCATCATAATACCCTTTGTTCACAAGCTCAAAGAACCGGTCTGCACCAAACGGCGACCATTGCCGGTATGCTTCAATTATAAATTCTCCCTTGGTGGTCTCAAACTTTACTCTGAAGGTATCGGGAGAAACCGATGTTTGCGAAAATGTTTCTGAAAACGTTATGACAATAATAATTAGAAATAGTTTTTTCATATTTATTCCCGGGTAACCGTTGTCCTGTTTTTATCAATCCAGTAGCCCCACAGAACAAGCAACCACTGTGAAAGTCCCACCAGACCTATTGCTTGGGCTGAATCAGGGGGAGCACTGAACATGTTTAACGTATATATAATAAGAAGAAAGAAAATAAAACTCCAGAGACCGAAGTTTCCTTTTTTATTTTTAGCTTTTGTTGCTTTCAGATAAAAGAAAATACCTGCTGCAAAAACCACCACCTCCAGTGTCACAGTGAGCCACACAGAATTCCATATACCTAATCCGGCTTTAATTTCGCTGCCGGGGAGAATTGGAAGATCGGGCCGATGCACAAGAAGATCAAGGAACCAGTGGCTGAGGACCAGAACTCCCAGAAGAAATGCAGTCTTTAATTTTTTTTTAATGAGATAATAAACTAATCCGAAGGCCACTCCCCATAAAAGCACGCTTAACAATCCATGGGAAAAAGGATAATAAACAAAATTTATTGGTGTAAATACTGTATTACCCGGTTCAATTATTACCCTTTCGATACCGAATAAAAGCAGAATCGGCCAGAGAAGATCGATAAACTGTGATGCAAAAAAGAGAGTACCAAGAGACGGCATGCTGTCTATTTTTTTTGCACCCAAACCGGCACCGAAATGACCCAAGAACATATTTATCCTTTCCTGATTCCGAGAACTTTAATAATCCTTTAATATTCAAAATTTTTTTTACAAACAGGCAGTTTATCTGAAAGCTTTTTCCAGCCTTTCTCTAATCCCCGCTAATCGTTCAATGGGTTCGTTTGCAAAAACCAACCTGATAAAATTGCCTGCACTGCTTCCCCATCCTTCCATTGGAGTTACAGCAATTTTACCTTTATCAAGAAGTCTTTTAGCTGCCTCTTCTCCTGTAATCCCATATTTAGAAACATCCATAAGCATGGACCACCCTCCAGTTGGTTTAATTACAGGATACCCTTTTAATGTTTTCAGAATAAAATCTCGCCTGGCCTGCCATTTACGCAGATACTTTTCCAGAAACATATCCGGTTTTCTCAGCGCAAGTGCAGCTGCACTTTGAGTAATACCTGAAGGACAAACAGTATTTGAAATATTTACAAACGCAATATCATTGAAAACCTGGGGCGGTGCCGTTATCCATCCAATCCGCCAAGCGGTCATACAATATTCTTTTGAAACTGATCCTACTGTTATGGTACGCTCAGCCATACCCGGAAAAGATGCGGGATGAATAAACTCATGATTATCATAAAGTATTCTCCCCATGGCGCTGTCATAAATCATCCAGGCATTCGCAGCTACACAAGCTTTGCATATTATTTCCCAATCCTTGCGTGAATAGACCTGTCCTGTAGGCATAACAGGGCTAAGCATCAGGAAAATTTTAGTCTTTTTTGTAACAATCTTATCAATAATTTCCGAATAACTTTCCCACGCTCCTTCATTATTAATGAATGACGGCAGAAATACAGGTTTCCCCCCTGCCAGCAGTACCCTGTTTATCAATCCCGAATAGACTGGATCGGGCATAATTACTTCATCCCCTGGATCCAGCAGTGCCAGGAGCACATTAAAGATACCGTTTAATCCGCCGGCTGAAATAATTGTAGTATCCTGATAATTATACTTTACTCCCGAAAGCCTTGACACCAGGTCTGCTGCTGCAGAACGAAGATCGTGTTTACCGTAATAAGGGATATAACTGTTAGTTCCTTTTGCTGAAACTGATTTTTTTGTTTCTTCAATAATATCATCGGAAGGTGCCAGATCAGTATCAAGGTTTTCCATCCTCAGAATATTTTCATCATCGGCTGCATCAGCCATTGCTGTTGAACGGTCAACTCCAATCCCCTTCATCCCAGCTAACCGGTTAGTTATCATATTTCCTCCTTAAATGCATTAACAAAAAAGTTCCCTCTGTTCTGGACATGCAGAATAATTAATTTTCCATGAACTTATATAATTTAATATTTTTATTGTCTTTTGTACAGTTGCGGAAGCAAAATATATTCATTAACGTCCAAACTTCCGGTAGATGTGCTGGGGAGTATGAGGAGGACTTTTTTATAAAACCGAGTTTAAATATTTCTAAAATTCATCTCCTTCATCAAATTCGCCATCATTTTCCTCATTGCGCCTTTTATCTTCACCGTTCCTATAATTATTAATATTGAATTTGACATTCAGCATAACCATGGGCGATTCCATATCGTGATAAAAGTAATTATGAAATCCGGGACCCGACGAAGTCTCTTCGTGTTTTGCCGTACCAAAAACATTCCGCAGCTGCAGAGTGATAGAAAGTGCCCTATTCAGCAGATCCTGTTTAACAGCCATGTCGGCTGATAAATACCCTTCTCTTGTTCCCTGGGCAGAAACTGAAGGACTATTATAGGAGAAAGTAACCTGGAACTGGGTCCTGGTGCTGAATTTAAGAATATTATTCAACCTTGTATTCCAGTTAAAACTCTCTCTTGAAAAAGGATCACCCAGGATCGCTCCCTTGATCTTATAATTATACAAATTACCCATTAACCTTATGTCCCAGAAATCCCCGATACCAAAATTGGCCATTAACTCAGAACCAAGCGCATAATCTTTCCCGATATTGTCGAATGTTGTAAGAGTAACGTTTTCAGCATACAAGGAGCGTACATCCTCAATCTTATTATTACTGATCCGGTAGTATCCTTCAGCAGAAAATGATAAATCACCGAAGAATGAACTTATTCCCACCTCGTATGAATCAATATACTCGGATTTAAGAGAAGGATTTCCTATCCGGATATTATTTGCGTCTGACCAGGTATAAAATGGTTCAAGACTCCATCCATGAGGCCTATGAATCCTCCTGGTATAGCTTGCCATCACCTGCTTTCCTTCGGAGAATTTATAAGATGTATGCAGTCCGGGAAAAAAATCTATTTCATCAATACTGAATTCATCAAAATTATCAACTTTGATTGATCGATAGGTAAGCTCACCCCTTAACCCTGCCTGATAACCGAAATTTCCAATTTCACCTGAATATATTGAGTAAAGTGAATGCTGTCTCTCATCAGAATTAACATTATGGCTGTACTGACTTTCAAACTGATAATTCCGGTTTATGTCTGCTGTGTAATATCCTGCACTTTCATCAGAAAGATCGAGCTCTCCATTATAACCTGCTTCAAACTTTGATGATTCACTCAACGGCAAAGTATAATCCAGCTTCATTTCAATATCCCTGGATGGTCCCGATTCAGTAGACCTCCTCCCCTCTGCAAATACATTTTCATTAAATAATTCGGTCAGAGATTCTTCATCTGAATCGCTCTTTCTGTACGAAAGCTCAGATAAGAGCTGATGTTCTTCGCTTCCGAATTTCTTCTGATAATTCAGAGTAAATGCATAAAAACTCCCGCTTCTCTCACTTGAGCTTTTATTATTTGACAGATTCACCAGCGGATTGATAGTATTCCATCTTGTCCAGTTCTGGTTGGAAGACCTTTTCATCTCCCTTGTACCTGACCTGGCGATAAGACTGATAATATCATTATCAGAGATCCTGTATTCCAACCCCCCTCTTAAGCCGAACATTTTTCTTCCCCTTTCACTTATGCCTGCACTATTTGTATATGAGGTTACATTATCGAAGGTGGAAGTCCTCTCTTCCTTACTGTCCGAAGGCATAAACCTGTTGTTATAATCAAGACCTATATTAGCGGATATATCAGAGACTTTATATTCAATAAGGAAATCGCCGCCGTATTTGTTGTTTAATCCTGCATTCAGATTTGACACTCCGCCGAATCCGGTTGTTCTTGTCTTTTTCAGTATAATATTAATTATGCCCGATGTACCCTCGGCATCATACTTTGCAGATGGATTTGTAATTATCTCGATGTTATCTATGCTGCCAGCCGGTATCTGCTGTAGAACATCCTGAGCATCCAGGACCGATGGCCTTCCATCAACCAGAACTGTAAAGTTCTGACTCCCCCGCAACGATACGTTACCTTCAATATCCACTGTAATGGAAGGAACGTTTTCAAGGATCTCGGCAGCATTGCCGGATGCCGACACCGGCATCTGGTTCACATCAATTACTTTCCTGTCTATTTGGTAGGAGATCGGGCTCCTTTCACCTTCAACCACAACATTATCAAGATTAACTGCTGCGGGTGATAATTCTATTGTCCCAAGGTCAATATTAGTATTATCGCTGCTAACTGTTAAATCCAGTGTAACCCTGTCAAATCCAAGAAACTGGATGCTTGCATAATAACTACCCGGCTGTACCGATGCCAGTGAAAACCTGCCCTCTGAATTACTGATTGTGCCTGTTACCTGAGCACTGTCAATGCTTTTAAAAAGAATAATATTTGCATATTCAATGGGCTTTCCTGTCTTTGCTTCCAAAACTAAACCTGCAACACTTCCGCCTCTTCTCTGCTGTTCCTGTCCTAAAACTGCAGTTATGCCTGAAATTAAAAATATTAAAAAAACTATAACCTTAATTTTCATTTAAATTTTCTTTTCTGTCGATTGATCAATTATTTGCTAAGATATATGTGACAAATCAAATTATCTGCCGGTTTAAACTTAAAATTTATGCTGCAATTATTATAGAGTATTACAAATGACCTGCGATGCGGGCAGCTTCAGATATTCCGTCTGAAACAGTTTTCGTCCTCACATATTGCACACTCATACTCTTCCTTTTTCACATTTTTTCCGACACCTATAATGCCGCTTATACTTTTTACAGGCAGCATCAATGCGCTTTCAGTTAATTTAATACCGCAAAAATTCTCCGGAAGGAATGAAAATAATTTATGCTGCTCGCTGACAAGCCAGCCGCAATACCCCGGGCTGTATCTGCTTGTCGTATTTAATGTTAAACCGGCGGCAAAGTTATCTATTTTCTTTTCAATCCATTCCGCCCCGGCTTCAGCAATCTCAGATGCCGCAGCATCAATAAGATACCCGTTAAATATATCACCTTCAGAGATTAATTTTTTTGAGTATTCCTCGAAGTAACTTCCGGCTGTTACTGCAAACAATGCAGCGGAGTCGGCTTTCCTTAAGCGAGCTGTAATTATGCGCTGGGATAAGAATTTCGAATTGTCTATTGTAAAATGATCTTCTGAGATTATAAAGCGCCCGTG
>DJMM01000114.1 GCA_002435365.1 Ignavibacteriales bacterium UBA6490 | reverse complement strand
GCGTCTGCCAATTCCGCCACTTTCGCGAATATATATGGCTAAACAATTAAAAAACAAACAATAAATATAACAGTAAGCACACAGTATTACAAATATTGCTCTTCCCGGGGTGACCATGATTGTAAAGACTTAAGGACCGTAGACAGCCAGAAAAACCTGAATAATGTAATAATAAAGTGGGTCTTCAGCACCGTGACAATATTTTATGCCTGAAGTCTACTCATCCGCCCCGGTAAGAAGGCAATTTTATCGGTTCAATAAAGTATCATAATCCAAGTCTGCCTGTGGATTTGCTTAAATCTGCTTTGAATTATGTATTTTTTTACACTTATGACCTATTGAATGATTTTCTTTAAGAAAAAAAAATATTATACTGCATATTGTATTCTTAATTTGATAAATTTTTAATGAATTATAACTATTTAAACGTTTCCAGGACAGGATTTAGAAGAGATTTAAATGAGGATGCCGTAGCAGTCTATGAAACGGAAAAAGGATTGCTAATTATTCTTTGTGACGGACTTGGAGGAAACAGGGGAGGCGAAGTAGCCTCAACTCTAAGTGTTGAAGCCGTTTTTGAGAATTTTGAGACTGGAAGGCAATCGGATATTCTCGAAAGATTAAAGGAATCCGTTGTTGCAGCCAATAATCTGCTGCTCGATAAATCAAACTCAATAAGTGAACTCAAAGGAATGGCCACAACAATTGAGGTTCTTTTCATTAATAATACACACGCGTATTGGGCTCACGTAGGTGATTCAAGGATTTATTTCATAAAGAATAAGAAAATGATGCAGGTAACAAAAGATCATTCTCTTGTTCAGAAACTTGTCGATGATGGATTTTTAACACTGAAAGAAGCAGAAAACCATCCCAATAAGAATATTATAATGAGAGCTATAGGAGATAGTTTTGAAATAGAGATTGACCTGAGCAAGATGAAATTAAATCCATCAGAAAAATCGATGTTTTTTGTATGTAGTGATGGTGTTACAGCTGTTCTCAGTGATCATGAGTTGGAAAGTATCCTGAACGCATATACGCCAGAAGCAGCATCGGAACGGTTTATTAAACTCATTGAAGAAAGAGGGGCTCCGGATAATTATACATTCGTAATTGCAGAGGCCAATACTGATGATAGGAACTAAAATAGAAAATTACAGAATTACTTCCGTTCTTGGTGAGGGAGGTATGGGGGTTGTTTATAAAGCATTCGATCTTAAGCTGGAAAGATATGTAGCGTTAAAAATATTAAATCAGAAAGCAGTCTCTAATCCACAGTTTGTGGAACGGTTCAAGCGTGAAGCGAAAAATCAGGCCCAGCTTAGCCACCCTAATATCGTTCCTGTCTACGGATTTGCCGATGATCAGAATTTTCTCGGTTTTGTTATGGAATATGTTAACGGCGAGACCCTTGAAAACAGGATTGAGAAAAAAGGCAAGATTGATCTGTATGATGCTCTCGAAGTTATGAAACAGATTTTAGGAGGAGCAGCTTTTGCTCATACTAAAGGTTTTATTCACAGAGATCTTAAACCTTCCAATGTCATTTTTACACAGGACGGCATTGCGAAAATAATGGATTTTGGAATATCAAAATCAATTAATGAATCTAAAAGTGTTACTAAAAGCAGCGTAAAGATCGGGACGCTACTTTATATGAGCCCCGAACAGCTCAAAGGTTTTGAACCTACTATACAAAGTGATATTTACGCTTTGGGAATCATCTTTTATGAAATGCTGCTTGGCAGGAATCCATTTGATGGAAAATCAGATTTCCAGATAATGGAAGCTCATCTTAAAAAATATCCTCCCAGATTGGGAACACTTATAGCCGATCTGCCTGAAGAAATTGACCGAATTATCTTTAAGGCCATGTCAAAATCAACGGATAAAAGATATAAAGATGCACTCGAATTTTACCATGATATAGATCAGGAAATTGTTCGGCTTAAATCTGAACAAAGGAGAACCCGTGAAATACTTGTCAAAAGAAAACTCAAAAAAGAGATTTTAAACAAGGTAAAAAATTATTTAATAATAACAGCAGGAGTTTTATTCTCTGCTGCCGTAATCTATTTTGCATATAGTTACATTGAAAAATATTTCAATTTGCCTCCAGGAGCCAGTAACCCAAAATCTGTTATCAGAGATTCCGAACATTTCAAGTTTGTAAATTCAGGGTGGAAGAAGGTAGCTATTCCTGTTTCTGAATCCCTAACAGCGATAAAATTTCTGGGATCCAAGGGTGTAATATGCGGTTTTAACGGAACACTGCTTTTATCCGAAGATAAAGGAAGCCATTGGGAAACCGTAAATACATCAACAGCCGATAATTTTTATTCGGTTAACTTACTGAATAATGAGGAGTTCCTCATTACAGGTGAACATGGCAGTATTTATAAATACAATGTATTTGATCATCGCCTGAGAAAAATCCCTTCGCCGGTCAATGAATCCTTGTTTGATTCTTATTTCTTGAAGGGAAATCAATATGGATTTTTGTGCGGTGGTAAAGGGACTATTTTAAAAACCACGGATGGAGGGGAAAGTTGGGTTAAAATTAATAGTGGAACTGAAAAACTGCTCTACTCAATTTATTTCAGCGGAAGTAAAGGATTCGCCGTGGGTTGGGATGGTGAATTTATAATTACCAGCAATAATGGAAGCAACTGGGATAAATTACAGTTACCGACTGTTAATTACCTTCGCGATATATTATTTATTGATGCGAACATCGGATTTGTCGTGGGGGGAGAGGGTGAAATATTCAGGACATCAGATTTAGGTGTTTCCTGGAATAAAGTTAATTCGGGGGTACATTCAGGTCTCTATTTGGTCAGCTTCAGAAATAATGAGGATGGTTATATCCTGGGCAATGGTGGTGAAATACTATTTTCTGATGACAAAGGCGAATCCTGGCAGCTGACCAGCACAGGCAGCCACTTATCTCTTACAGATATTGAAGTAGCTGATGATAATTCGTTTTTTGTGACAGGATATAATGGCACTTTATTAGTTTCAAAGTAATATTTATTATTTATAAATAAGGAAGTGATTTGGATAGATTTGTCATCAGAGGCGGGAAAAAACTTTCCGGTATTTTAAATGTCAGCGGAGCCAAAAATGCCTCGCTTGCATTAATGCCTGCTGCAATTCTTGCATCGGGTAAATCCGTTCTGCATAATACTCCTAAGTTGAATGACGTATTTACGATGGAGAAATTATTGATTCAGCTTGGTGCAGAGTGTGAATTTACCGATGAAGTAATTAAAATCGATACTTCAGGAATAAATAACTTTACCGCACCATATGAGCACGTAAAAAAAATGCGTGCCTCTGTCTATGTTCTTGGTCCTTTGCTGGGGAGATTTGGAAGAGCAAAAGTCTCTATGCCGGGAGGTTGTGCCTGGGGTCCACGCCCAATTAATCTTCATCTTGAAGGCTTAAAAAAAATGGGGGCTGAAATTGAACTTGAAGAAGGGTATATAGTCGCAAAAGCATCAAAACTCCAGGGAGCTAATATTTATTTTGATATATCATCTGTCGGGGCTACCGGAAATTTACTAATGGCGGCAGTCCTGGCAAGGGGAACTACAGTAATAAATAATGCTGCAATTGAACCTGAGATCGGTAATCTGGCGGAATATTTGTTAAAGATGGGAGCTAGAATAGAAGGAATAAATACACCTGTCCTTACAATTGAGGGAGTTACGGAACTTCATCCCGCTGAAATTGAAACTATTCCCGACAGAATTGAAGCCGGAACTCTTCTTACTGCCGCTGCAATTACTGGCGGAAGTATTGGACTAACTAATATTAAGCAAATGCTTGTAAAAGCAGTCTTGTTGAAACTGGAAGACAGCGGGTGTTCAATTGATGAGCAGAATGGAATCCTTAAAATATCAGATACTGAAAAATTACTCGCCACAAATATTACCACATCTGTTTTTCCAGGATTTCCAACCGATATGCAGGCACAATGGACTGCCCTTATGTCGCTTTCTGAGGGAGTATCACAGGTAACCGATACTATTTATACAGACAGGTTTAAGCATATTCCTGAACTAATAAGATTGGGAGCAGATATTAGTGTCAGTGAAAATGTGGCAACTATCAGAGGGGTGAAAAAACTTAAAGGTGCCAAAGTGATGTCTACCGATCTGAGAGCAAGTGCATCTTTGGTTCTCGCTGGCCTGGCGGCTGAAGGTATAACTGAAGTTTTAAGAGTCTATCATCTTGACCGGGGATATCAGAAGATAGAGGAGAAGTTAAGATCTCTCGGTGCCGAAATAGAACGCGTGGAAGGAACTGAATTTTAGTTGGATAGTAAATTATTTTTCGGAGGTAAATACCTGTATTGGTATTTAGCTGGAATTGTCGCAATTAACATTCTGCTGTTATTCTTTCCGCTCACTAATATTTTTGGTTATGAGTTTTCAGCAGTAAATGCCTTGCTGCTTTTCATTCTCTGCGGAAATTATACAATATCTGTCTATAAAAGAAGGGTTGAATCAAGAACTCTGACTGAATCGCTGAAGGTGATCACTGTCGGACTTGCACAGATGTCCTTTATACCGCTGGCTTTTGCTCTGCTGAATACAATTCTGTCCGGAGGTTGTTCATTTAAGGACGGGGTACTTTTCTATATTTTTTTAACTCTCCCATCAGTTTTGGGAGGTTTTTCAATGGGGTTAATGGCGATTGCGCTTGTGAATAAATACAGGAAACTGCTTTTTTTTGCCATCTGTCTAATGCTGATTCTAATCCCGGTATTTGAATTTTACTTTAATCCCCAGGTTTATTTTTATACCCCACTGCTGGGGTATTTCCCAGGTGTTATATATGATGAAGGTCTCGCTGTAAATGCTAAAATAATTATTTACCGAGTTCTTAATTTAATATTCTTTTCCGCAATTATAATATCTTCACTTTATATTATTAACAAGGGGTGGTTTTACAAAATTATTTTTGCCGCCGGCGCAGCTGCAGTGGCAGTGACTTTCTTTTTGTTATCACCGTCAATGGGATTTTCAACCACAAAAGGCAGACTGACATCCGAACTTGACAGAAAAATAGAAACCAATAATTTTACAATTTATTTTTCAGGAAAAATTGATGACAACTATGTAAAACTGATCACACTGCAGCATGAATATTATTATACAGAACTGCAGAAGTTCTTTAAAGTAAATCCTGGAAAGAGAATTGTTTCATTTATTTTCAATGATAGAAGTGAAAAAAAACTACTGTTCGGATCTGAAAATGCCGATGTTGCAAAACCCTGGCTATACCAGGTATATGTCAGCTATGATAATTATAACACAACTTTGAAACATGAACTTGCACATATATTTTCCGGTGAATTCGGTAAGGGTTTACTTAAATTGGCAGATAATCTGAATCCATCTCTCATTGAAGGTATCGCAATGGCTTCTGAACCGGATTACGGAGGTAATAATTTAAACTATATGGCGGCTCTCGCATATAATAATGGGTTCAGAACGGACATCACCAGGTTATACGATTATTTAAATTTCTTTAAACAGAATTCCACCTTGTCTTATATTTATGCTGGCTCATTTACCAGCTATCTGATAGATAATTATGGCATTGATAAATTTAAGAGATTGTACAGGAACCTGGATTTTCAGGAAATTTACGGATTTCAGTTAGATGAAATAGCGGGGAAGTATTATAAATATCTGAAATCCTTTGATGTCTCTTTTAATAAACATGCTGCCGATTACTATTTCGGAAGGAAATCGATATTCTATAAAGTCTGTCCCCGCTTCATAGCTGAAAAGGTGAAGGAAGGCTGGCACTTATATGAGCAGGAAGATTATTCCGGTGCCATTGATATATTCAAACAATCATATGCTCTCAGCGGTGAATTCTCATCTTTATACGGTTATATAAGCAGCTTGCTGGAAATTCAGGAAGCAACAGCCGCGGCAGCATTTCTGAATTCAGAGATAAGCAAATTTAAAGGTACCTCCTCATATTACAATCTGGAATTAAAGCTTGCAGATGTTTATGCTGAAGCAGGGCAAACCACAAAAGCTGATTCTCTTTATCTCGAAATCCTTCATCAGAATGTCGGAAGGAATTTTAATTACATTGCAGCACTGCGATTGCTGTTGGCCAAGGATAGTTCAATTCAGAAAATGTACCTGCGCGGTTCCGACTTCACAAAGTATATGATTCTGAAAAGAGAATATGAAAAAAGAAAAAGTTACAACTTTATTCCTGCTATGATCGAGCTTTCCAGGCGTTTAGAAGAAGATTATAGCCTTTTCATTTCTCAGTTCATAATGCAGCTTACCTCTGAATCTTATGAAAGCAGCTTTGCCTATTATAAACTCTCACAATATATGATGGAGAATCTGGACTTTAAGAATGCGAGAAAAATGGCTTCGCTCTCATTACGCTTCAAAGAAGACCGCACTTTTACCGATCGGATGCTGAGGAATAATTCAAATATAAAATGGCTTCAAACGAATAGTATGAGTATACTTGAATCAGCTAACGCGTTTCCGGTTCTTCCTTAGTTGTAACCTCAGCCATTTTATTTCTTAATATTGAAAAGCAGCCTTCTGTAGCTTTTGATATAAACCACCTGATATTTGGCACCAATATCCATTTATCTTAAATTAAGGTGCCTGAAATAGAATTGTATTATTAAAAATGAATCTGAGTAAAAAACTTTCCACTATTCCATTCATAAACGCTGCCGTTGCAGAAGCAGAAAAGCAAAATACTGATGTATATATCGTAGGCGGTTTTGTACGGGATATGATACTTCAGCGTGAAAGAAAAGAAATCGATTTTCTTGTTATCGGGGACGGGACTGCTTTTGCGGAAAAATTAGCAGCCAAATTAGGAATAATAAAAATCTCGGTATTTAAAAATTTCGGAACAGCACATTTCAGGTGTGACGACTTTGACCTTGAATTTGTTGGAGCCAGAAAAGAATCGTATTCGAGCACCAGCCGTAATCCAATTGTTATTCCCGGTACGTTTGAGGAGGATATAAGAAGACGTGATTTCACAATTAATACTCTTGCAGTTTCCCTGAATTCCGGAACATATGGAGAAGTTATAGATCTTTTTAACGGCGCTGAAGATATCAAGAGAAGAATTATAAGGACACCTGTTGATCCAAACTTAACTTTTAATGATGATCCTCTTCGGATCTTAAGAGCTTTTCGGTTTGCTTCTCAGCTTGATTTCAGTATCAGCAATGATATTGCCAGTGCTGCATCTGAACTAAAAAACCGTCTCAAAATCGTGTCCCAGGAACGAATAACCGATGAATTAATAAAAATACTTGCATCAAAAAGACCTTCCATAGGAATTAAGCTAATGTTTACAACCGGTGTTCTGGAAGTAATTTTTCCGGAAGTTGCAAAGCTTGCAGGTGTTGATCAGAGACAGGATTATCATCATAAAGATGTTTTTTATCATACTATGCAGGTTGTGGACAATGTTGCCGATGTAAGCAATAACGTATGGCTTCGTTTTGCAGCACTTGTGCATGATATTGCAAAACCACAGACTAAAAAATTTATTGAAGGAACAGGCTGGACCTTTCATGGGCATGAAGAAACAGGCGCACGGATGATTAAGGGGATTTTCAGAAGACTCAAACTTCCTCTGAATAAGCTTGAATATATACAGAAGCTTGTAAGGTTACATCTTCGTCCTATTGCTTTGGCGAAAGAAGAAGTCACCGATTCGGCTATCAGGAGATTAATAGTCTCAGCGGGAGAGGACCTTGAGGATCTTATTACACTTTGCCGGGCAGATATAACCAGCAAAAACGCTGAAAAGGTATCGCGATACCTCGAAAATTATGAAATAGTAATGAAAAAAGTCTGGGAGGTTGAGGAAAAAGACAAGCTCAGGGCATTCCAGTCGCCTGTTAGAGGTGAAGTAATTATGGAGGTTTGTAACCTAAACCCATCACCTAAAGTGGGTGAAATAAAAAATGCAATCGAAGAGGCAATCCTTGATGGGATTATTGGAAATAATTTTGATGAAGCCTACCAGTATCTTCTTCAGATCAAAGATAAAATGCTTGAAAGGTGAGCAAATTCACCCCATTTGCATCAAATTCTATTATTTATCCCTCCGTCTATGTAATCATTTGACCGTTTATAATTAAAAATAAAGTTTAGGATACATTATTTTTATTTTTACCGTTGATTATTATAAAGAGTAACTTTTAACCCATTTTTTTTGTGTCTAATGGAAAATTCGATTATAACCGAGGAGCAATAATGCAAAAATCTTTTGGTCTGTTCCTTACGCTTATTCTATGTGCATTCTCATATGCACAGGAGCCGCTTTCTCTTGAAAAAGCCGTTGGAATTGCACTTCATAACAATACTACTTTATTAAAAGCTGAAAATTCTTTAAAAACCTATGAATCTACCGTACTTGCATCTTACGGTAATTTACTTCCCTCAGTTAGTGCATCCGGAAGTTTTGACTGGTCGAAGGCAGTAACAAAAGGTGGAATAGTGAGTTATAACGGATTCACAATTCCCTTGCCGGATGAAACCAGACAGAGCCGTTCATATAATGCTTCCATTAGAGGTAACTGGGTCCTTTTCGACGGACTTTCCAATTTAGCATCTGTTTCCAGAAGTAAAAATGATCGTGAGGCATATGCTTTTTACCTCGAGAGAGTAAAACAGGATGTAACATTTCAAACAATTGATCTGTACTATAACGTGCTTAATACCCTGCAGCTCGTTAAATTCCGCGAGGAAGATGTTACCTGGAACAAGAAGAACTTTGAGACAGTCAGTGAGAGAAATAAACTGGGTGCGGTAACCCTGGCAGATGTTTATGCGCAGCAGGTGAGACTTGGCAATGCAGAACTCGAACTTATCAGGGCCAGGAATACCCATGAAACTGCCAAAAGCAATTTGTTATATTACCTGGGACTTGATGTATTAGCAGAATATAATTTAACTGACAGCTTGTCTGGTGACGACCTTATGAGGACAGAAGCTGAATTAAAAAATGATATGAGCGATTTAAGCCTTCTCGTCAGTAAGGCACTAAATAAACGGCCGGACTACAAATCCGCACAGTTGAACTTTGCTAGTTCTGAAAATGATATCTCCATTGCTAAAGCAGGGCATTTACCAAGCCTCATCGGGAGCGCGGGATATAGTTTACGCGGTGATACCCCGGGAAAGATCAGTGACTCCAAAACCTTATATGCAGGACTTACACTTAGTATCCCAATTTTTTCAGGTTTCTCTGTTTCCAACAGGGTG
>DJMM01000088.1 GCA_002435365.1 Ignavibacteriales bacterium UBA6490 | reverse complement strand
CTCTTGTCTGCTATCAAACTCTTCAAAGTAAATAACTTCCCAATTAGTACCTCGTTTAGTCCAGAATGATTTCGTTTTATTATTATGTTCAATTAATCTCCGCCCCAAATCCTCGGTCATCCCGGTATAGCAATATCCTTCTGAACTTTTAATGACATAAACGAAATACTTCATACTTCTAAAATAAAAAACTTCAGACTCTTAAGAGGAACCCATCATTACTTTGTTAAAAGGCGGGGGTAGTCCCGACAAAGTCGGGATTGAACCAATCCTTCCTGTTACTATTTAAAATAAAAAACCCCACGCTTTGCGTGAGG
The DNA here is from genome assembly GCA_002435365.1 of Ignavibacteriales bacterium UBA6490. Taxonomy (GTDB): domain Bacteria; phylum Bacteroidota; class Ignavibacteria; order Ignavibacteriales; family Ignavibacteriaceae; genus UBA6490. The sequence goes on along the minus strand of DJMM01000088.1, from coordinate 22,252 downwards.
TCTTTTCTTTAGTAGCGGGGGCAGGANNTACTCCGTCAGTTGACGGACTCCACCCCGCGGTATATTTATTTAGAAAACAAATATAAGAATTAACTCCTTCCCGGTCAATTGATAAAGCGGTCAAAACGGCGCGTTTTTAACCAAATAACAGCCAATTGTACCCCCCCTTTTATAAATCACCGTTTCATTGGGAAAGAAGGGAGAGACTATGAACTTCAGCGCTGTGATATAACTCTTATTGCCGTCAAAGCCAGATAAGAAAATAATTTCCTTAAATTTTCTGACATCACCTCTTTACTTGCCAATTGTTAATTGACCATTATTGAAACATCACTTACATTATAATGTTATTCGCAATTATAATTTAGGAGGTAAGTGATGAAAAGAATAATTATTGCTGTCCCCCTGCTCCTGATCCTCTCCTGTGCGGCAGAGAATTGGGAACTTCTGAGAAATAAAACCGAGAATGCGCTCAATAATAAAAATTACACCGAAGCACTGGGCTACCTGGAAACTGCCCTCTCCGATGATCCCGAAAATGCAGAAATACATTATTACCTTGGACAAACCTACCGCTTGATCCTCTCTGCGGATGGCGCACTTCTAAATAAAATCGACAAGGTTAATACACAGAAATCTTCCGATGAATTCAAAAAGACTGTGGAGATTTCACCGAAATATACAGGTAAAAAGTTTATTGCGGATCCGTATTCAAAAATTCAAACCATATGGGGAGAGTTGGTAATGGCCTATCTTTATGAGAATAAACCGGATTCTGCAAAATGGGCTTTCGGCAAAGGCAAAAGCGAAGGCGGGTTTTATGATGCAATGATGGAGTACAATAAAAATATCATGGCGTCATGCAGCAAAGATGCCGTGCTGTTTACAAACGGCGATAATGATACCTTCCCGATGTGGTATCTTCAGCTGGTGGAAAATTACCGGACCGATATTGTTGTTGCGAACCTAAGCTTGCTTAATGATTCATGGTACATCATGCAGCTGAAAGATGCATACCCAACCGGCATCAATAACCTTACCGTGAACCTTTCCGCCAGGCAGATAGAGGAGATCAAACCCATCATGTGGGAAGAGAAGTTTGTTGAAATTCCCCTTTCAGCCAGCGTGAACGGAGAAAAGCAGAAAATGCGGTGGACGGTTAAGCCTACAATTGAGGGGAGGGCGGTACGCGTTCAGGACCTGATGGTGATTGAAATTCTTAAGGCCAATATCGGGAATAAACCGATATATTTTTCGTCAACTGTATACAAGGACAACAGGATAGGGCTTGATAAATATCTGGCCATGGAAGGCCTAGTCTATAAAGTGAATCCTTACCCGTCGGAAATTAATCCGGAAAAATTATACTCCAATCTCTGCAGCATATATACATATGATGGTGTAAACGATAAGCATCTTTACAATGCCGATGATGTGCTTAGCCTTTATCAGAATTATCATCACTGCTTTCTTGAATTAACTTCATATTATATCGATGCGGGGGAAAAAGAGAAGGCTCGGGAAGTGTTTGGTATAATGGAAAGAGTGATTCCCGAAAAGCTGGTCCCCTATACTTATGAATCACTGAAAAAAGAAGCCGCTAATTTACGAGACAAGCTGTAGCAAAGGATTGCTGCCGGACGAGTAATTAAATTTTATACATCCGCAGAATTTCTGTGGAAAAAACAATCTTGGGGCGGTTCCCAAAACTGCGTTCTTAGCAAGTCCTGCAGCAACCGGCTTTATTTCCATTTTTTTAATAAATAATCTAAAGATAGGATTTTCCCCTTACCTTGCGCTTACCTTACGGCTACCCTGCGGCTATCTCCACGAAAATGCGTTGGATAAGCGGGAGATAAAGGGAAGAAAAGCGTAATATAAACAGAATTAAAACAGCAGGGCTTATAAAAAACACTACTGGCGGTCAATATCATCATCAGGTTTTCAAATGTGGTTTTACAGTTTAACGACCGGGCTGCGGCATCTTTGATTCATCCATATAAAAAACCTCCCATTGGTGTCCGTCAGGATCAGCAAAACTATGACCGTACATCCAATCATATTCATAAGGGTCCCTGTAGAGAGTGCCTCCCGCATCAACAACTTTTTTCATCAGCTGGTCTACCTTGTCACGACTTTCAAGCTGAACCGCAAGCAGCACTTCGGTGGTTTTTCCGGCATCTGATATTTCCTTCTTTGTAAAAGTCTGAAAGAAAGACTCTACCAGAAGCATAGCAAAAATATTTTCGCCGATAACCAGGCAGGCAGAGTTTTCATCAGTGAACTTTGGATTGAACGAGAATCCCAGTTTTCCAAAAAAGTCGGTTGATCTCCTTAAGTCTTTTACCGGAAGATTAACAAAAATCTGATTTACCATATCTTCTCCCTGGAAATATTAATAAATTTATTAGCTCCATAAATAATTCCTGCAGAGCAAATATCCTGTTTGCTGCAGCACCTGCTGGTTTTGGATTAATATTAAAATCAGACTAATTGACCTGCTTTCCCATCCGTTTCCAGCCCATCTTCCTCCGGACTCCTCAGAGGACCTGGAGTGATCACAATTGAATGACAATGAATGACTACGAATGACAATGAATAACTACGAATAACTACGAATGACTACGAATGACTACGAATGACAACGAACGACAACGAATGACTACGAATGACAACGAATGACAACGAATGACTACGAATGACTACGTNNATGACTACGTATGACAATCCTACCCCCTAACTTTGAACCCGTCTGAGCCGGGCAGGCATTGAACCTGCCCTAGCCCCCCTTCCGGGGGGCGGGTTTTATTAGTTAAGATAAGATTTTATAACAATCCTCTTCTTTTCATCAGCGGTTCAACCGACGGTTCTTTGCCTCTGAATTTCTTATAAAGAACCAGCGGGTCATCCGAGCCTCCTTTTGAAAGGATGTTTTCGCGGAATGCCTTTGCGGTTTCCCGGTTGAAAAGATCTGTTTCAACGAAAGCTTCAAATGCGTCTGCATCCAGCACTTCGGCCCATATGTAACTGTAATATCCGGCTGAATATCCTCCGGCAAAAATATGGGAGTTTATGGTGCTTCTGTAGCGGAGACCTATTTGCGGAATTACAAGTTTGCTGATTTCGTCTTCAACTTCCTTAACGCTTACTTTTTTATCCTCTGTCATATCGTGGTATTTCAGATCAAGAAGCGAAGGAATAACATATGTACCGAGTGTTTCATATCCTTTGTTGAAAAGTTTTGCCTTCTGGATCCTGGCAATCAGTTCATCCGGCATTATCTCGCCGGTTTCATAATGTTTTGCAAACATTCTTAAAACCTCCGGATGGTCTGCCCAGTTTTCCATAATCTGGGATGGGAGTTCAACAAAATCCCAGGCTACGCTGGTCCCCGCAAAAGTAGGATAAGTTACATTGGAAAATAATCCATGCAGGGCATGTCCGAACTCGTGAAAAATTGTCTGCACTTCGCCGAGTGTAAGCAGCGCCGGTTTGCCTTCTGTAGGTTTATTAAGGTTGCCGCAGTTCATTACTATCGGTGTTACAGTTTTCCCGCCGGCTTTGCTTTGGGGTCTGAACGGCATCATCCATGCACCGGCGCGTTTATTTTCGCGCGGGAAATAATCGAAATAAATTATTCCGATATGGCGGCCGTCCTCTTCCTGCACCTCAAATACTTTTACATCGGGATTGTATACCACAATATCCTTGCGTTCTATAAATTTAATGCCGTACAGTTTCCCGGTAACTGCAAAAACACCATTAAGCACATTTTCAAGCTTAAAGTAGGGACGAAGTTCTTCCTCATCGAGGTCATACTTTTCTTTCTTAAGCTTTTCTGAATAGTAGGGCCAGTCCCACGGCTTAAGCTCAAAGTCTTTTCCTTCCCTGCTGATCATCTCCTGCAGCTGAGCAGCTTCATTAACGGCAAGTTTATTTGCAGGCTCCTGAAGTTTGTTCAGAAAAGTGTAAACTCTTTCAGGGTTCTTAGCCATATATTCAGACATCACATAATCAGCGTGCGATTTATACCCCAGCAGCTTTGCTCTCTGGTACCTGAGCGAAGCTATTTGGGATATGATATCTTTGTTATCAAATTCGTTATCATGGTTTCCCCTGTTGCTGTAAGCATTGAACATCTTCTCCCTCAGCTCCCGGTTTTCCGCATATTGAATTACCGGTCTGTAGCTGGGAGCATGAAGGGTAAACAGATACTTGTTTTCATAACCCTTTCTCTTTGCCGATTCTTTTGCGGCAGTTAATGCCGATTCCGGTAATCCTTTCAGCTCTGCCGGATCTTCTACCACAAGTTCAAATGAATTTGTTTCGGCAAGAACATTCTGGCTGAACTTTAGGGTAAGCAGGGACAGCTCTTCGTTTATTTTTCTGAATTTTTCCTTGTCGGCATCATTCAGTCCGGCACCGCTGCGTATAAAGTCTTTATAATATCTCTCTACCAGTCGTTTCTGCTCCGGATTAAGTTTACCCATGTCGTCATACACAGCTTTGACTCTTTGAAAGAGTTTGGGATTTAAATTGATGTCGTCGTTATGAGCAGAAAGCAGGGGTGACATCTCCTGGGATATCTGCTGAATTTCGGGGCTGCTCTGCGTAGAATAATAATGCTGGTACACATTGCCGACCTTTAAAAGAAGAGCGCCGCTGATCTCCATCGCTTCCAGCGTGTTTTGAAAAGTGGGTTTTTCTTTGTTATTAATAATTGCATTTATTTCCTCCTTCTGCTGCTTCATGCCTTCCATAAGTGCCGGCTTAAAATGATCGGTATGAATCAGATCAAAAGGCGGAGTAGTAAAGGGAGTTTCCCATTCGATGAAAAATGGATTGGGTTGGGTTATTTTTATGTCTTCCTGGCCGAATGAAAATGAAAGCAGGACCAGGACCAGTAGTATTAATTTGTTGAACATAACAACTCCTTAAATTGCGGATTTCCAAACAAAACCAATATTCGGGTTATTATCGGGGATACCAATTGGTCATTGTTTAATAATTAGATTTTAAATATAAAACAGTTCAATTCAATATTCGGCAAAACACTATCGTTTTTACACCAGCGGTGAAAATCCTGTTTGTACTGCGCAATTTCTTGACACATTCTTCACAATAACTTAAGTTATAAAAGCTTTTTACGCAATATATTGCTTTCACTTTAAGGTTTTTTAGCCATCTTGTGAATAAGTTCAAGACACTGCTGCGGCAGCAGAAAAAACTGATTGTCATATTTCTGATGACGATTGTTCTTCCATCTCTGGCATTGGGCACGTTCGGTATTCTGGCAATTAAAAATGAAAAATACCGGCTTGAACAGCAGATCATGGATGAAAAAGGGAATATCCTGACCCTTCTGAAAAAACAGTTTGCCGAGCGTTTCAAAAACACTGAATTGCTTCTCCGTAATACTGCAGCCCCTGCTTCTTTCGGGGAACAGGATTTTGCTCTGATAAAACAGCAGCTAAACCTGGTTCTTACAGATAACCACCCTGTTGATCAGCCATTTATAATATTTGAGGATGGAAAAACTTTTTTCCCGCTGCTTCACAGTATACCCGGCTCACCGGTAAATACCGGTCCGGTGCTCACTCCGGGTGATCAGAATTTACTGCGTGATGCGCAGAAAGCGGAGTTCGGCAGTAAAGATTACACAACAGCTGCTTTCATTTACAGGGAACTTTGGAATAAAGCCGCAGATTATAACACTGCAGCACAAATGCTGAATAACCTTGCCAGGACTTACAGAAAATCGGGCGATATAGCGTCCGCAAAAAATACTTATTCCTTAATAATTGAACGGCATCCCGCTGCAGTAACTCCGGCTGATCTGCCGCTTGCATTATCAGCAGAGATGCAGCTTCTTGAGTGCAACCAGGTTACCGGCAATAATAAGGGGGCCTTGAAAGCCGCAATCGATTTGTACAGCTCCATGCTCGACGGCGGATGGCAGTTGAACCAGGACCAGTTTGTTTTATATGCCGATATGACAAATGCGGTCATCAGAAAATTAATCGGTTCCGCCGGGGCTGATAGTCAGAGCATACATATGCGGGTTGATTTCCTTCGTGAAAAATATAAAACCAGGATAAATCAATGGAATGAGCGAAGGAAAATAGAGACGGAAATTATTCCTCTTCTGAAGGAAATGAAACAGCAGTCAATCGCTGATCCTGTCCATATATCCAAAAGAATTCAGTCGGAGGATTTTTTGATCACCGCCATTCCAGTATCCGGATTTCTGTGTATCAAGTGGGACTGCCGGCGTGTGATTGATGACTGGCTTCAGCCGGTGATTGCTAATCTTACCGCTGGGAATCAATTTAAAATAATAATTACCGATGCAGCCGGAAAAGTACTGCTTGGCGGTTCAGATCAGAAGACAGATCCTTCACCGGCTATGGGAGAGTTTGATAATTATTTTCCTCCATGGAAAATTCTTGTCGTACGTGCCGGCCTAACCGGCGAACCCGGATTTAATCTTTTCGCAAGCTACTACTTCTGGACTGTTATAACCCTGCTGGTAATTCTGGTATTCGGAACATTCTTAATTCTCCGGATTATAAACCGGGAGCGGGAGGTTATGAGCATAAAATCAAGTTTTATTGCTTCCGTATCGCACGAATTAAAAACACCTCTTACTTCCATAAGAGCGCTGATAGAACGCCTGCTGGCGGGAAAAGTTAAGAGTCCTGAAAAAATGCATGAATATTACTCTGCAATTGACCGGGATGCCGGCAAGCTAAGCCGCCTGGTAAAGAACATTCTGGATTTTTCAAAAATCGAGGAAGGGAAAAAAGAGTACAGTTTGGAGGAGACGGATATTACGTCCTGGCTTGAACAGATTATCGATGATTTCAACAATGACCATATCCATGAACAGATGGAGATAAAGAAGAACTTTGATCCCGGCATCCCGTTAATCCGGATAGATCGTGACGCCGTATCACAATGCATAAACAATCTGCTTGATAATGCCATAAAGTTTTCACCGGATTCAAAAACCGTTGAAATACAGCTAAGGAGAGATACTGATTTTATCCTGATTGAAATAAAAGACCGGGGGGTTGGAATAATGAAAGAGGATCTGCCGAAAATTTTCGATAAGTTTTTTCAGGGCAGTTCCGCTTCAAGACAATCCGTTAAGGGGGTAGGACTGGGGCTTGCGCTTGTAAAACACGCAATAGAAGCTCATGGCGGACGAATTGAGGTTAAGAGCAGTCCCGGCCACGGTTCGGTGTTCTTAATTTTTCTTCCACTGAAAAATTAAATGAAGAGGTCGGTATGAAAAGAACGATTTTAATAATTGAAGATGAACCGGGCATTCAGCTCAGTCTTAAAGATGAATTTGAATCGGAGGGTTACGCTGTAATCCAGGCAGTGAACGGTGAAGATGGTCTTGCCTCTGCCCGGGATCAGGCCCCTGATCTTATAGTGCTTGATATAATGATGCCTCTGCTGAATGGTTATGAGGTCTGCAAACAGCTAAGGAAAGAAGGAAACAAAACACCTGTATTGATGCTTACCGTAAAGGACAAGGAGATCGATAAGGTTCTTGGGCTGGAGCTTGGTGCCGATGACTACGTTACAAAACCATTCAGTCTGCGTGAAGTGGTTGCGCGTGTAAAAGCCATTCTCCGAAGATCTGAAGACTCACCGGATGAATTTTCAACATTCACTATTGGAAATGTTTTTCTGGATTTCAAAAAATATGAGGCGCATAGGGACAATATTAATATCGATCTCACACCGCTTGANNATCCGAAACATATTATTAATATATGGGGCGTGGGTTATAAGCTGATTCCGTAAAAAGATGTTTGTCTGTTCACTTTTTATGAGAACTCTTCACAATTGCCGAACATATTCAACTCTCAGGAAAAGTATATTGGCGACAGATATAATCAGACAGAGGTTTTTATGAAAACAAGAATATCAACATTGCTGCTGCCGGTATTTTTTATTTTTTTGTTCTTAACCGGCACAACTTTTCCCCAAAAGGACCCGGGGAGCCTTTTTGAAAAAGCTTTGTTTTATGAAGAGTCCGAAGGTGACCTGCAGAAAGCCATTTCCTTATATGAGAAGATCATAAAAGATTACAGCAGTGAAGCGGTTATTGCTGCAAAGGCTCAGCTTCATATCGGTTTCTGTTATGAAAAACTTGGAAAGACCGAAGCAATTAAGGCATATGAGCTGGTGGTTGAGAAATACACCGGTCAGAAAGAGCAGGTAGCGGCAGCCCGGGCCCGTCTGGATGAACTGAGAAAAGAATCCCCGAAGGGATTGTCAGTTATTAATCTGGGGGGCTGGGAGAAACCCGGCATGGCGTTTCAACCTATTGAAATTTCAGCGGATGGCAAGCTTGGCGTGGGGATGGAGTTTATGAAGGGTCAGAACGTAATTACCTATAAAATGGACAACAAAGAGGTAAACTACATTACAAATTATACCTGGGATATTGAAAACGGGTACTGCTATACTTACCACCCGGTGCTGTCACCCGACGGTAAAGAAATTGCATATTTTACATCCTGTCTTGACAGAGAGGGCGCTGCAGGCAATAGCATTAGTGTTGCAGATTTGAACGGAAACTCCCGTGTTATTGCATCAGATACAACAGACTGGTTTATCCCCAATGCCTGGCTTCCCGACGGTAGTGCAATTCTAACTATCAGGGGAAACGAGACAGACGGCTCGCAGCTTGGTTTTTATCCTAAAAACGGAGGGGATTTTAAACCACTGGTTTCCTTGAAAAGAAAAAATCAGTATGTAGGAAGGACCTACGGCACAGCAGGCGTTTCTCCTGATGGAAAATATATTCTGTACACAGATACCGGTCCGGGGGATAACGATGATATTTATATTGTTGGAATTGATGGCAGCAATCCAAGACCATTCGCCAGTAATCCTGCGGCTGAAAAATATCCGCGGTGGTCACCGGATGGAAAAAATGTTGTGTTTTTAAGCATGAGACATGGAGGCTGGGCTTTGTGGGGTGTAAATTTTAAAGATGGGAATACAACAGGCGAACCCTATTTAATAAGGGATGGTATGAAGTCTTCCTACCTGTTAAACTGGAGCGATTACGGGCTTGGTTCATGGGATTGGGTCAGGGTCAAGGATATTTATTTAATGGACTTCGACCCGGCAGAAAATAAGCCGATCGGCAAGCCGGTGCAGCTTGAGTACTCTCCAACGGGTAATAATGGAGCACCCCAGTGGTCGCCGGATGGAAAATCGTTTGCTTTTGTAAGTGCAAACAGCAGCAATGAAGTGTCGGTTGTAATTGTGAAGGAAAATGATTTTAAAAAATACCCGGTGCCTCATTTTCGTATGATCGGCAACATGCAGTGGAGCCCCGATGGAAAAGAAATTGGTGTTATTGCCACGGGAGACAGTGCCGAGTGGTATTTGCACTCTCTGAATGCGGTTTCCGGGGTGTGGAATACTTTACCCATCAAATATGATCAGAACTGGACATATTTCGAGTGGGGCACAAATAACAATTCTATTTTGCTCTCCAGGGCTGGTTTTCATAAAGATGGTGCCGGGGTATATTCACTGAATCTTAATACCGGTGAGGAAAAATATATATATTCCTCCCAGGAAACCGACTCTGCTTTTTTATTCAGACATGTCCGGCGCTCAAGAGACAATAAACACGTGGCCATGTTAAAGAGTAACGGTGATGTGGTTGTCATTAATTTAGAAACAGGAAAAATTAATGTCGCGGCTAATGGGACTGGGTACCCAACCTGGTCGCCGGACGGACACAAAATTCTAACAGATGGTGCCAACGAGCCTGAAGGATCAGGACAATCATTGTTTGTTTTTCCGGTCGAAGGGGGGGCTATCCAGAGAATCGATATGAGCGGGTACCTCCCGGAAAAAAGCGTGATACGTGTTCCGGACTGGTCCCCCGACGGCAAAAAGATTGTTTTTGTCCTAATGTCCAATATAAGCGAAGTTCTGATGTTTCAAAATATAATCCCGGTTCATAAATAATTTTACGAACCGGAATGTTTAATCAGCAGCTGGAAATTTTTCCCGGGAGTCCTTTTGAAACAGGACTTCCGGGAATTTTATTTCCGGTCGGATTTTATCTTTCTCTGTTCAGATTAATCCGTCTTCTTGAACAGAAAGATTAAAAATCCCAATGAAAGCAGAAAGTAAATAACCACGGTTGTCCACCCCACAGTATTTATCACATTGTTCAGCTGCCCTATCAGAGCAACAATAAAACCAATGCCGTCGGCAGCAAAAAAACCAAAAATTATTGCCTGCCGGGCATCGGAATCAGCTGCGTTCCTGGCTCGCCAGGAAATAAATGCTATTCCCAGAAGCGAAGCTCCAAACAGCTGCCCCATATAATTTAATATCGCATTTGATTCAACACCATACCAGGAATATGCTTCTGCCGGTATAAATACAAACGCAAGACCAAACAGAAACGCGATGATGGTTGTAATGACGAACAAAGTTTTGAGTTTCATAGGACCTCTCCTCTCTGCTGATAATGTAGGAATAATGATTTACTACAACGGGAAGAAAACTGCAGGACAGGTTCTGATAAGCGTAAAAGTATGTTCTACAGGTTCCTTCGGGAAGTAGAAATACGATTTGTTGTTAAGTTGTTACATAAACGGCTAAAAGTCAAGAAAAATTTAGCGAAGCACTGACGTGAATAATTCCAAATTTAAATAATCTGATTGCAATGCAGCAATTATATTTATAGTTTAGATTTATGTCTTACTGCATGAAGGAGATATGATATGACCGGCCAGGTTTTTTTATATGTCGGCGCAGCAATCACATTCCTGTGGGGGGTGTCCCACTTATTCCCCACATCCTCAGTAGTTAAGGGATTTGGCGACATATCTGTGGATAACAAAAACATTATTACAATGGAGTGGATCATCGAGGGGATTGCGCTTATCTTCATCGGCATTATAGTCGCCGGTGCAGCATATATAGAGAAGAATAATATTGTTTCCGATTTTGTTTTCACGGCTTCCGCAGCAGCATTAATTGTTCTTGCAATGGTGTCTCTGTTTACAGGGTATAGGATTAACTTTTTACCCTTTAAGCTGTGTCCCTTTCTGTTCACCATATCAGCTATATTAATATTAATAGGAATGTTTTTATAATCCTTAGTTGTTCTTGACTATAAAAGATAAGATTTACATCTTATGCCTGAAGAAATAAGATCGATACCATGGCTTATTGTTGTTGATCGTCTATGCTGGTGCACCGAATTTACAGGTGAGCGAACTGTCAAATCCGGCTTCATATATATTACAAACTTTATTCCGTTAAGGAAAACATGAGGGAAGGTGTAATATCACATTTTAAGATCCATGAAAAACTCGGCAGCGGGGGCATGGGCGAGGTTTACCGTGCCGAGGATCTTAAATTAAAGCGCCAAGCAGCTATCAAGTTTCTGCATCCTCACATTACCTTGAACGAAGAAGAAAAGAGCCGCTTCGAGGTGGAAGCACAGGCGGCGGCAGCATTAAACCATCCGAATATCACTACTATCTATTCAATCGAAGAGGTTAACGGTGAGCTTTTCATCGTTATGGAATATGTTGACGGGATAACGCTGGCCGATAAAATCAGATCAGGCCCTCTTCCGTTAAATGAAGTTGTAAATATCGGACTTCAGGTTGCCGCAGGTCTGAAAGCCGCACATGCAAAAGGAATCATCCACCGTGATATAAAGTCTTCCAATATAATGATCACTGCGGACAACCGGGTCAAGATAATGGATTTCGGTCTTGCCAAGATTAAAGGAGGAGACCGGTTAACCAAAATCGGGACAACAATGGGAACCACCGCATATATGTCACCCGAACAAACAAGAGGCGAAGAAGTAGATTACCGGACTGATTACTGGGCTTTCGGTGTGATACTTTATGAGCTGATAACCGGCGAGACTCCATTTAAAGGTGATTATGAACAGGCCGTGATTTATTCAATCCTGAATGAAGAGCCTTATGAATTAAATCATTACCGCAGCAGCGTGCCGGCATCTTTTCAGCATATTATTAATAAACTGTTAAACAAGAAGAAAGACCTGCGGTATAACGCTCTGGATGACCTGATAAACGACCTGAATTCAGCATTGAAGGAGAAGCCTGGAATTCTGAAACGGCTGAACATCCGAAACAATAAGCTGTTAAAATATTCTCTTATATTTTTAGTGCCTGTATTGGCGACCATCGTTTATTTTCAGTATGGAGTGAAATTAACCGGTGAAGATTCATTGCTTTCCGGCAAGATTCCCCTTGCCGTAATCCTGTTTGAGAATGAAACGGGTGACTCATCCTATAACTATCTCAAAAAAGTTATACCCAATCTGCTTATTACAAACCTTGAGCAGACCGACTTCTATGATATTGCCACACTGGAAAGAATGAACGAGCTTGCACGGCAGATGAAAAACTCCGCCGATGCCTTCGCTGATCAGACCAACGGATTTGAAATCTGCCGGGAAAAGAATATCAGCAATATTCTGCTGGGAAGCTTTTCGAAGGCCGGTGATGTTTTTATTACAAATGTTAAGGTGATGGATTCCCGAAGCAGAAAACTGCTCGCCAGCCATACTGCAAAAGGAACAGGCGCCGAAAGCATCCTGCTTCAGCAGGTAGATGAGATTACACGCGAAATATCCCTGGCTTTTGATGAATCGAAAACCGAACAGATTTCAAACCTTAAGCTGATTTCTGATGTAACTACCAGCTCGCTTGAAGCTTATTATTACTATTTAAGAGGAGATGAAGAGTTAAATAATTTAAATTGGGAAAATGCTAAAAATCTGCTGCTTAAGGCGGTCGAAAAAGATTCCCTGTTTGCTATGGCATATACAGCGCTTGGCCTGGCATATAGCTATCTTTATGATCTTCACGCAATGAAGATGACAATGGAGAAGGCCATAAACCTTTCTTACCGTACTACTGAAAAGGAAAAGCTGATTACTGAATCTGTGTATGCCATCCTTGTTGAGAATAATATTTTAAAATATATTGAAATCAACGAAAGGCTTGAAAAAAGATACCCGGAGGAAATATGGCCTCACATGGCTCTTGGTTATATTTACGAAAGAGTCGGGCGGCTTGATGATGCTCTTAAGCAGTGGAATAAATTGCTGGAACTGGATCCAACGCATGCCAACACCCTTAACCAGATGGGGTATGTTTTTCTGAAAAGGAGGGATTACAATAATGCGGAAAAATATTTCAACAGACTGATTGAGGCATCGCCCGGTAAGGCCAACCCGTTTGATTCAATGGGGGATCTTTATTTCACAAGCGGCGATCTTGAAAAAGCTTATTCATATTATTATAAAGCCTATGAGCTTTCATCAGAACTCGGTGCTCAAACAAGACTGGCCTATATTCATGCCCTTAAACAAAACTTTAATGATGCAATAATGTGGACGGATAGACTTGCTTTATCAGCGCCTTCTGCGGGAGCAAAAAGCGTGGCCCATTTATGGTCCGGATATTACTGCTTTCTCCTTTCTGATTTTGAACGCGCATACAAGCATTTCGATAAAGCAATACAGTTCGCCAGGGAAACAAACTCAAGATTGCTGATCGGCGGCACTTACTACGTGCTGTCCTGGTTTGACCTGGAGCTGGAACGATCTGCCCCGGCGCTTGCCAACAACAATAAATGGATAGAATACCGCAGAAAAATCAACATCGAACTGTCCAATGAAATAAATCTAGACCGCCTGATCTTTGAGTGCTGGCATGATTTAAAATTCAACTCAAGTACTGCTTATGAAAAACATTCAGCCGAGATCAATGATCTGGTCTCCCGGTTATCCGGACCGGACAGCCTGCGGCTTTATAATTTAAATACCTTGCTTAATACCGGGATATTAATGCTAAAGAAAAATTATACGGCNNACCGCAATCTCCTATGAAAAGCTGGGGCAGCCGGATAAAGCGATCGAAGAGTATAAAAAAATAACTTACTATGATCCGCACTCACTCGAACGGCGGATTATCCACCCGGTTTATCATTACCGGCTGGGTTTATTATATGAGGAAAAGGGAATGATTAAAGATGCAGTAAGTGAATATCAGCTGTACCTGGACATTCACAAAAACTCTGATGCCGCAAATCCTATTTTAAACCAGGTAAAAATCCGGCTTCGCAGGCTTCTTAACTGAACCTTTGCTGTTGCGCTCAGAATAACTTCGGCCAATCAACACGGACCTCTGAACCGATGGTGTTCACATCTGAATATTTATAACAATTGCAGGAAACCCCCATCAACTATATAATTAATTAATGGGGGTGTAATAAGAAGCAAAATTATTAATAAAAAATATTTCTCTTTAAGCCGCGGCTTTGGGTTTATAAACAATTGCCGCAACTAAGCCCAGAATCACCATCTGAATGAAACCTGTAACAAACCATTGAACCGTAAGCGAATACGGAATGGGGTACATTATATAGGCGCCGTAGGCAAAGACAAGACTTACAAATATGCCCATATATATACCATACCTTACTCCCTCCATAAGCCCTCTGTTTTCGTACCCTTTCACAAAGAAAAAAGTAAAGAAGTATGACCAGATAAGGTCAACCAGCATCATTGCCCACCATAAACCCATTATCTGCTCTTCCGGACGCATTATTTTCATCAGCTCTTCTGTTTGATACGTAGAGCCAAGAAGAACGGAATGGACAAGAAAATTGGTCAACTCAAAGACTACAAATACCATAAAAAAAGTTATATAGAACCTTTTAGTGTTCATATGGGCCTCCCAGAGTTTGTAATAAAAATATTCCTTTTACAGGAATCCGGTTTAACTTAAAATAAATAATGTTCATCTCCAATAAGCTGCATATGGTCACATGCCTGCAAAATGAAAATGCCCTGCTTATTTACATAGGCAGGGCATTGGTATCCGCTTGTCCGGGGATCTGCTATTTCTTAAAAACTACTTCACGGTAAATTTCGTCAGAATGACTGCCTGTGAAATATTTATCGTAAGCATCATTGAATGCCTTGCGTTTTGCCGGCGTGTCCCAGTGAGCGCGGAACAACTCATCGGCCTTTGTGTTGAATTTTATAACTTCATCCCAGCCTTTGACTTCAACAATAGTTACAAAATCCCGGTTATTATGACCCCACCAATGCCTCATAACCTTATAGCTGAGCACATAATCATTATTATCCATGCACCATTTGTTATATTCTGCTGTGAGCGAATCGAATTCCGAGATCGAGCCTGTGTTGGATAATTTTAATTCCTGATTATTTAATACAATTACATTTCCCTGGGCAGGCTGTGCAAAGACTGCTGCTGAGGAAATCACCAAAAAAAAGAATGTAAGCACAAAATATGCTCTTAAATTCATAACACCTCCGTAAAAAATGAAATATTAATTGAAGACAGGGGATAGTTTTATCCGCTTTAATCAAATGTAAACATAATTTGACCTGCGCAATTTGTTACACCACATATTACACTTTAACTGCATTTAATTGTGAGCGAATTAACAATTATTAATAAATAGTACTGCTTAAATTTCTTATTTAACAGCAAATTCCGGATTGCGGCCTTGCTTTCAAAAGATTATTTTACTCCATCAAAAATTGAGGATGAAATGAAACTTCTTTTAACCTTTACTTTTCTCTGCAGTTTCCTTTTGTCGGCCCAGGTGAATTTCGCGGGATATTCAACTAATGAATATGATGAGCAGATATCGGTCTTCAGATATGAGCCGGAAATAAATGTTTTAATAAATGCCCCTGCCGCGGATAAGTTCCAAAAAGATCTGCCGGTGGGAATAATTCTTTATGCCCTGCCCAATGGAAATTCCACCGCCTGGACTATCGGAAAAATTCCCGGACCCGGGGACGACTGGCATTACGGCATTCAGAATATCGGCCCGCAGACACGATACCTCCGAAACACCATTAAAGAATATAACGTCATTACCGTATACCTTGAAACCGACCAGAAAAGCTGGCCCGCCTGGAAATCAAAACATTCAGATTATGCGTCAATTGTTAAATCAGTAGTGGATACGCTTCTTCAGGAATTTGCCGGTTTCACCCCGTTCATAATTTTATCGGGACACAGCGGAGGCGGAAGATTTATCTTTTCTTTCCTCGATGCATATGATCCCATCCCCTTCTATGTAAAACGGATCTGCTTCCTGGACAGCGATTATGGCTACGAAACAGAGTACGGTGAAAAGATTTCCAGCTGGCTTAAGTCCTCACATGAAAATGCTCTATGCGTTCTGGCATATAACGACAGCAGTGTAACGCTCAATGGTAAAAAAATTGTCTCCCCTACCGGCGGAACCTGGTACCGAAGCCGGGTTATGCAGGCCGACCTGTCGGAAAAATTTGATTTCCGCACTGCGGAGGATACCGCTTTTATTCGTCACACTGCACTTGAAGGCAGAATACAGATTATACTTAAAAAAAATCCTGCCAACGAAATCTTCCATACCGTACAGGTTGAAAGGAACGGTTTTATTCACTCTGTCCTTTCCGGCACTATTTATGAAAACAGGGGTTATGCCTATTGGGGCGAAAGAGTCTACCAGCAATTTTTTAACAAAAATTAAAAATGCTCCCTCTTCTGGTGGTTGGGCTCATCACCCGACGTTCTTCCGTCTTTCAGCCGGTATTCCTCCGGCACTGACCGCCAAATTTGGCTGTCTATGCGCCCGGAATGCCGGACCAATACCCTGTTAATAGGCCGGCTTAAGCACAACCGCACTTAAAAAATCAGTATTTTAATTAAAACCAGCGGCAAAATAACCGGTTTACCCGGTGCTGTCCAAAATAAATTTAATATTCAATAAATAATTGCATTACAATCAGTTTTGGACAGTTTATCTACAACTTTAAGATCAATCCTCCCTCTGAAATGAACTTTAAAGGAAAAACTATAATTATGAATTATTCCAAAAATATTTTTTGGGCAATCCCCGTGGGGGATTCATTATTGTAGATTATGATTATACCCCAAAAACATTGTATCCGTCAGCTGACGGATCATAAAAACCGTGGTGATCATCCGGAATAAATTATAAACCATCCCTGCCTACCACTCCCAAGGCGGGCAGGCCGGACAGGCAGGTACGAGGGTTACGAGGAGATGGGAAAATGTAATTTTTCTACAATTATGTCCCCTCTACGAGGGAAAACAATTTTATTCTCCCAAAGATGTGCATTCAGATCTGGTTATTAACTGCGTTTTTGACAGATATGGGTTTACCGAATATATATTTATGAATATTTGCTATGTAAGGAATTATTTAAATATTAACTTATTCTTTGTAAAAATTCGCTTTATCTGAATAAGTAAACGGAGATAAAATTATGCGGCTCAGGATAAAAATACTATCCGGTTTTTTCATTTTGGTCCTGATGCTTACAATTGCCGGCATCTGGTCAATTACTGAATTAAGCAACCTTGGCTCTTCGGTTCGGCAGCTGCTTGACGAAAATTATAAAAGCATAAATGCTTCTAAAATTATGCTTGAAGCAGTGGAAAGACAGGACAGCGGCATTCTTCTCCTTCTCCTCGGGAAAACGGATGAAGGAAGAAAAATTATTTTGTCCGGCGACAGTCTCTTTGCGCTGGGATTTGAAATTGCAAGCAGCAATGTTACTATTGAAAATGAACAGGCTTTAATAGACAACATAAAAGAAAAGTATGAAAATTATTCGTCATACATAAAAAATCCGATCATCATCGATGACCAGGCAAACAGAATAAACTGGTACTTCGATATTCCCCACAAGTATTTTAACGATATTAAAAAAGAAATAAATGATCTGATGTCGCTTAATGACCGGACCATGTTCAACACTGCCACCGCACTGCAGAACAAAGCAAGCCGTGCTGTAATGCCCGGCATAGTATCCATACTTGCGGCAATACTGTTCAGTCTTATTTTCACATATCTTGTCAATTATTACTTCATCGGTCCTATCATAAAAATAACTAACTCGGTGCGTGAGTTTGTTGACCGTAATGTACCGTACATTGTTAAGATCGAGTCGCACGACGAAATAAACGAACTCTCCAGATCTGTGGAAACCCTCTGCCAGATTACCGGAGAAGCGGATAATAAAAAATGAGACCTCACATTATTTTCCGTTATACCGGACTGGTTTTATTAATAAATGTAGTATTCCTCCTGATTTCCGCTGTAATTTCACTGGTATACAACGACACAGCATTCAGACCCTTATTCTTCAGTGCCCTGCTGATCGGTCTGGTGGGCGTATTCCCTCTTGTTTATGTACCCAACACCAAAGAAATTTCAAACAACGAGGGATTAATTATTGTTGTTTTAAGCTGGCTGCTTTCCTGTGTTGTCGGCGCCATTCCCTACTTACTGTGGGGCGGAGAATTTAATTTTACAAACGCCTGGTTCGAAAGTGTCTCCGGGTATACTACAACCGGGTCAACTATTTTAACAAACATTGAGGCGCTGCCCAAAGGTCTGCTGTTCTGGAGATCTTCCACACACTGGCTGGGCGGATTGGGAATAATTGTTTTTATGTTATTAATTATTCCAACTCTCGGCTTATCGGGTATTATTTTATTCAAAACCCAGATTGCCCCGATTGCAAAAGACACCTTCAGGAACAATGCAAAAAACACGTTAAGAATATTGTTATATGTTTACGTTGGTTTAACTGTGGCAGAATCAATTCTACTTGTTCTATTCGGCATGAATGTTTTTGATGCCGTCACGCATTCGTTTGCAACCATAGCCACCGGGGGATTTTCAACACGTAACATGAGCATTGCCGCATTCAACAATCCGGCTATGGAGATTGTAATAATTGTTTTCATGATCCTGTCGGGTATACATTTCGGACTGCTGTTTTCAGTATTTATACAGGGGAATACCCGTATATTCAAATCAACAGTGGTAAAATATTACCTGCTGATGATACTCGCCGCAACTGTAATAACATTTCTTGACCTTCTGAATAAAACTCAGCTTGGCTGGGCAGATGCTCTTCGCTATTCCGCTTTCCAGATCATTTCGATCGGCACCTCCACCGGGTTTGCCAATGCCGACAGCTCGGTATGGCCGGCAATACCAAAAGTTCTGCTGATGTTTTTTGCACTGCAGTGTGCCTGCGCCGGCTCAACTTCCGGAGGCATAAAAACCGACCGGATAGTGGTATTATGGAAAGCCATCGGACGCCAGCTTAAACTGGTGCTGCATCCGCGTGCGGTAATTCCTGTTCGTCTTGATAATAAATCGCTCGATGAAAGCGAGATAGGTTTCAACATCCTTTACGTGGTTTTTTATCTATTAATAGTATCCGCGGCATCAACCCTTCTTATTGCACTGAATGTAAACTCTGTGGATGCTTTTTCAGGAACGATCGCGGCTATGGGAAACGTGGGTCCCGGTCTGGGGTCTGTGGGCTCGCTTGGAAACTTCAGCCACATTCCGGGATTAGGTAAATGGATTCTAAGTTCGGTTATGCTTTTGGGCCGGTTGGAAATATTTGGTCTTCTTATCTTTTTTGTCCCCTATATCTGGAAAATCAGGAAAAGCTGATCATTATTTCCTGCTGCACACGGCTTTTCTTTCGGATTAAACATGAAGGCCATCCGACGGCATCATAAGTTTTTATGAGTTATATTTTAGAATTAAAATATAAGATTATATGAGTATTATGAATTTTAAAAATTATAATTGGGGCCAGCTTTTCTTCGAATTAGTGGTAGTGTTCCTGGGCGTTACAGCCGGTTTCCTGCTTAATAACTGGCAGCTTCAGCGGCTTGATCTTTCACTGGAACAGAAGTATTTAAACGGTTTCCTGCAGGATACAAAAGCAAATTCTGCGGAGCTTCGTTCTTTAATACTTTCCGACAGTTTGTGGCTGGACAGAGCAAAACCCAAAATCATGTCTATCCGGGAAGGCAGCATAAATACTGATTCGGCAAAAAGCCTGGTTAAAATGATCCTTCAGATATCGAAAGCCGATCTGCAGACCAGCACATATGAAGACATAATAAACAGCGGCAAGCTCAACATCATCAGCAATTATAATTTAAAAAAGCAAATTGTAGACTATCATGTTACAATAAAGGGAATGGAATTTCTTGACGGTTATTTCTACAATTTTATGAATGAAACAGTAATGCCGTTTGTTATGTCCAACTATGAGATTATAAAGGACCGCTTTAATAATCCTGAAGTTATCAACTCCACCCTGTTCTCGAATGTGGCTGCGGGCTATTTTTCTATGGTTCAGCAGCGCAAAGCAAGCTATGAAAGATTGTTTAATAAAAGTATTTCCCTGGAGGCGGAGCTAATTAAACACAGTACAGATTCTGATTAGAATTTGTTTTACCGGCTACCCTGTGTCACTCCTGCATGTCACCGTATTTTTTTTGAAGTTCTGACATACGGTGTTTTAGCTCATTCACCAAAGGTGCATTCAGAGGATCGTCATATATATTATTCAGTTCATGCGGATCTTTTTCAAGATCGTAAAGTTCCCAGGCATCAATGTCGTAATAAAAATGGATGAGCTTATATCTTTTCGTTCTTATCCCGTAATGTTTTTTTACCATATGCCAGGCGGGATATTCATAATAGTGATAATAAACTGCATCACGCCAGTTTTTTTCTGTACCATCAATCAGACCGCTGAATGATTCCCCCTGCATTTCCGGCGGTTTCTCAAGACCGGTATAATCCAGGAACAGCGGGGCAAAGTCAATATTAAGGATCATGTCGTCATTTACCAATCCCTTTCTGATCCTGTCGGGATATCTTATCAGCAAAGGCATGTGCAGCGATTCTTCATACATAAATCTTTTATCGAACCAGCCGTGCTCGCCAAGGTAAAAACCCTGATCTGATGTATAGACCACGATAGTGTTTTCTGAAAGACCGTTATCATCAAGGTAATCGAGAACCCGTCCGATATTTTCATCAACGGAATCCACGCACCTCAGGTAATCCTTCATATATCTCTGGTATTTCCATTCGGCAAGTTCTCTTCCTTTGAGGTTAGCCCGGTAGAATGCTTCGTTCTCTTCACGGTAAGCATCATCCCATATTTTCTTCTGCTGATCATCAAAGCGGGCGTACGTATTTATCCACATCTCTCTTAAATTCTCGTCGGTGTCCAGTTTGGGATCAAGCTTCAGATCGAATCCATATACAAGGTGGTCGGCTACTCTCATCTCCTGTTCTTTGGCGGCTGCGCTTCTGGTAGAATAATCATCCCAGAATGTTTCGGGAAGCGGGATCTCAACATCCTTATACTTGTTGAGATATTTAGGTGGCGGCATCCAGTTGCGGTGAGGAGCTTTATGCTGATAAAGCAGACAGAACGGTTTTTTATCGTTTCTGTTTTTCAGCCAGTTAAGGGACATATCTGTAATAAGATCGGTTGCATAGCCGTGATATCTTTTCTCGGTACCCATCTCGATGAGATCGGGATTATAATACTGCCCCTGACCCGGGAAAATATTCCAGTAGTCAAATCCTTTGGGATCAGAATGCAGGTGCCATTTACCGATCACGGCAGTCTGGTATCCCGCCTGCTGAAGCAGCAAGGGAAAGGTCAGCTGATCGGCATTAAATACCTGCCGGTTATCGGTTACGCCGTTTTTATGGGAATACTTGCCTGTTAAAATTGATGCGCGGCTTGGTGCACAAATGGAATTCGTACAGAAAGCATTATTGAATCTTGCTCCTTCGCCGGCAATTCTGTCGATATTCGGTGTTTTATTTATCCTGCTGCCGTATGCGCTGATAGCCTGCGCAGTATGGTCATCGGTAATAATAAACAGCAGGTTCGGACGAGCTGCAGGAGTAATATTTCGAAAATTAAATTTTGAAGAGACAGTAAGGGCTGCAGTTGTAAGTCCGAGTGTTCTTATAAACTCACGTCTGGTGTAATCGCTTTTGCTCATGGTTATGGCTCCGGCTTGATTTACTGGATGAACAGAAACAAAACNNCCTCTCCTTTATAAGGAGAGGGAAAGAGTGGCCGGCTGGGGTGAGAATCTTTTTTTCTTTGTAATATTTATCTACAATTGTAAAACATCTACCATGTTTCACAATTCTAATTTTACAACTATGAAAACCCTCAATGTTTTTGTAATGATCGATGCATCTACAAATGGGTCGATGACCTCGTAGAGGTCATATATTTGTAGAAAACGGTAACCCCTTGCCACCCTAATCCTCGTAGAGGATTCATAGA
>DJMM01000099.1 GCA_002435365.1 Ignavibacteriales bacterium UBA6490 | reverse complement strand
AAGATCCACATCCGGACCCAGAGCATCTCTTATGGCCTGCATAGTGTCAAAAGGATGTTCACCAAGATAGAATAACGGTGCCTGGAATCGTGCCCCGCCGCCGAATTCAAAATGCCGGATACCTGCATCGGCGGATGCTTTCATTGCAGGAAGAAAATCATTTAACCTTACTTTGCCTCCAAACGAACTTTGAAGTCCGTCTCTGAAAGGGGTAAACATTACTCTAATTTTTTTTGGTTTTACAGAGAATATCATCTTTGCTCCTCTACCTTGGTTATTTTTGTTTGAGGATAAACTCTGCCTAAGTGCGAATTAAGCGCAGCAATAACAGCAGGATCACCATCATCTTTTGATTTTTCGGGAAAAATTAAGACCATCAAACGAATTGACAAATAAAGGACTGAAAGGACTAGAAATACAATAGAAAATGAAAGAATACAATTCAGTAAAAATTCAGAGTTTTCCACTATTACTATTATTACCTGTTAAATTGTATGATTTTATGTAGTCAACATAACTCATAAAAAGATAAAAAGAAAATAATTAAATACAGAAAAATTTCTCGGAAAATTTTTGGGAATATTATATCGTACCGATAAAAGCTGACAATAATTAAGTGTTTTAAAGTTAACCTGTTTCAGGGCAACACGGTTCGCTTCTATATTTTTTTTTGCTAAGCTCAAAGCAACCGGCAACCGGGCAAGCCCTGAACCTTGAAGTGGCTTTTACCGGAGATTCTGATGTAATTCACCCATTCTCACGCTACTGGATGTCCCATCTTTCGTTACATTTTCGTATCTGCTTCGGAAATTTGGCTGTCTGTATGCCGGGTGTAATGAAGGTAAGCCGGGTCTGTAACGGATAATGACCCCAATCGGTTTCCCAAAAGATCATAATCAGCTTTAATTTTAAAATTCCTCACTCGGCCCATCTGTTTCTGAAAATATGAAGAACTTTACTCTGGCGGAGATGCTATTAATTCCTCCCCGTTTCTTGATCCATTTACTTGAGCAGAATCATTTTCTTAGTCACAACCTTGTTATCAGAGCTGCCGGAAACTGAAAGAGTATAAAAATAAACACCGCTGGGAAGTCCGTTTTCAGCATTAAAATCCACTTCATATGCACCTGCCGGTTTTGAATCATTTACAAGTTCCGCAATCTCCCTTCCAAGTAAATCATATACCTTTAGCTGCACATGACTTATTGAAGGAACTGAATATTTTATTTTTGTTGATGGGTTGAACGGATTGGGATAATTATTATAAAGATGAAAGTCAGTAACTGCTGTATTTTCATCATCAAGTTTTGTATAGGTATCATTTAATCTTCCGGGGGTACCGTAAGGATTTGATGCACTCCAGTTTTGGGCAATGGTGTTATCGAACTGGGGATTTACAAGTGAAAGCGTTGGTCCGTTTCCATTGGGCAGTGAGGTCCATTCTCCCGAAACTCCGAACATTACAGAATCAATTAAATTATCGTTACCGTCAAATAATAAAATCATGTCTCCGCTGCTGCTTAAGCCGAAATTAAGATTTCCGTAAACGTTTGGAATATTTATATGGTGAGAGTTGAATGCTGCAGTATCCCTGCTGACTACTATGTATCCGCCTCCCTGGATGATTGTTCCGGGTAGAAATGTGAATGCGTTATTAATATTATCATCCATTATTTTCCAGCCGCTGATGTCCACTGCGGAATCTACCGGATTATAAAGCTCAATCCAGTCCTCTGTATCGAAAGCAGGGGAGGATTTATAATTTATTTCATTAATTACAAGTGTAGTTACATTCAGTTCTTCCTTTTCGAAAATTGCCTTAAGGTACGAGTTGCCTGAAGTAAGAATCTCTATCTCGGGCAAAGTTGAATTCGATATTCCCTCCCATCCCGCAAAACGGTAACCCGGCATTGCCAGCGCTTTTACCTTCAAAGGTATGTTTTGAAAAAAGGTATTCAGAGAATCGTTATTTGTTACCTCAATGTTATGAATAAAGACTTTTCCCCAGTAAGGATTATTGCGGCTAATTCTTAATGTATAGGAGCCTGCTAAATTAAATTTAGCATAAAAATGATTTCTTACCTCCGGCTGTCTGAGGTATGCAAAATCTCTCATAATCTGAACATTTACAAGCCAGTCAGGTCCGATGGATATTGCCTGCGGCCATCTTGCTTTATGTCTCGGAATTTCTTCAGCAATTGCCTCCCCCATACTGTCGATTATGCTGTTGACATAAGCAGGATTGAAGGTTGTGTTCATGTGTGCTGCAAACCGCTGGATAAATTCGTTTCTGAATTCTGTATTAAGAAGCAGTCGTCTGAACATAACTGTTGCCCAGGGCGGATTCGGCCAGGATGGTCCGTTTGGTTCTGTGGCAAGTTCAAGAGTATTTGAAAAATATTGTCCCTTTGCATTACCGCCGAAAGTAAAGTCGAGATCATAGATCATCCATCTCCACCTTCCTGAAGGAACGCGTGTTCTCCAGAGTTTTACATTAGATCCGGGCCAGTCTGCATTAGCCGAGTAGATCTCCGCGATCTGGAAATCAATATAATTATCCATGTCGGCAATAGATTTTATATATTCATAATTTTCCGGCAGGGACATATCGTAAGTCGATAAAAAGTTTATCATTGAGTTATAAGCTTCCAGATCACCATTGCCTGCAGAAACTCCTTTGCTTATCTCGATCAGGTCAATATTATTCACGTCTGTGCCGTAATGAGTATTAAGATAGCTGTCGTCAAGTTTTTCGCGTACGTTGTGTATTCCCCAGTAAGCTCCGTTCAGGAACACCAGCGCAGGTCTGTATTCCTGGAAATCGATATTCATTCCTTTTTTTATCAGATATTGAACCATGGGATCTCTGAACATAGTTCGCCACCAATCTTGTCCCCCGCTCCTCAATATAAAATTATTAAAGCTTAAGACCGGGGCATCCTTGAACAACCTGTATCTGAGCCTGTCGGTACCGTATACTTCCCTGAAGTATAATCCTAGTGATTTCATTGCATATATTCTTGAACAGCCGCCGTAAATTTTAACACCGGCATTCAGACTGAAAGCGAGCGACTTATCATTCTCATAAAATTGCAGATTTACAGGTCTCTCCCAATTCTGGTTCCAGTTTCTCGGATTGGTACTGCAGTTGCCTGGAATTCCATTTGTTCCAATCACATAAATTCCCGATGTATCACTGAAAAAATTATCAGGATCAGTAACCAGTGAAAAAACAGGCAGGTCTGTTTCGAAATTTATGAAGTAAGTATTAACAACGGCATCGCTCTTTACAAAATTTGTTTTATATGCTGCTGCAGTTACAGAAGTTGTTGAATCAACAAAGATCGGAGTGGAGTAAACATTACTTTGCTGGTCGGGTGTTTTTCCGTCAGTGGTAAAATAAATTACTGTTCCGGGTTCCGGATGAGATAAAGTGAGCGATACCGGTGCCTGATAAAATCCTCCGGATACAGAAAAAACCGGTTCAGCTAATTTGTTGTAAATATTAATTGCAAGGTTGGGAGTGCCTGGGCTGGCGGGAAGGAATTTATGCCAATTTGATTCACCNNGTATCGACAATTACCGAGTCGGGACTAAATAATCCGATAAATTCTCCTGATACACTCAGGTTAAAGTTTGCATGTATGCCTGTATTCATATTATCTGCCCAGACAAGCCGGTATCCGCCGGCAGGGATTATGAGGTCTGACAGTATTTTAAACTTTTGGGGCTCATCCGGATCATCGGTAATGAAATAATTCACGAGATTTACAGGAAGAGAATCACTGTTAAAGATTTCAATCCAGTCTGCATAAGAGTTAAAATCAGGATCAGCAATAGTAGAGCTGTTGGAGGCCATGAATTCATTTATATAAACATTTTGCGCTGATATGTTGCCGGTTAATAAAACGACAAAGAGAACCGGGATGAAGGAGCAGTGACTAAATTTAATAGGCATATGGTTTAAAGATTCACTTAAAGAATATTAATATAAAAGCTTAATAAAGATAACTAAATCCGGGAATAATAATTCAGAGGCATCAGGAATGCAAAAAAAAATCTGCTTCCATAAAAATGATATTGAAATGAATAGCTATTGATTGTCAGAGGCAATTAATAAATATTGTTTAAAAAAGAATATCGCAAAATCCGGGCAATTCTGAAAATTAATTTTAGAATTTTTTTTATAAAAAAAATGCTATCCTGCTTGCATAAAAAAAAGTTTAATCTGATATTATACCTGCTATTAAAATATAATGTGTTCCTGGACAAAGTAACTATCTGAACTATTTTACCAGTAAAACCACAATTAATCCATTATTTAATTAACTATAGGAGAATAAATTATATGACAAAACTTCACAGTTTTATCATCGCTATCATTCTTCTGACTGCAACCTCAATATTTGCACAGAATTTTAATGTTTCTGGAGTTGTTAAGGATGCTATCTCAGGAGAGGCACTTATAGGTGCTAACGTATATGTTGCTGATATGGCAAGAGGATCAGCTTCCGATGAAAATGGTAAATTTTCGATTTCTCTTCCTGCGGGTACTTATACAGTAGTCTGCAGTTATGTAGGTTACGAGAGAGTTGAAAAAGAGATCGAGGTTAAATCTGATATGACTGTAGATTTCTCATTGAAGGAACGTCAGTTTACTTTAACTGTCAATGTAATCTCGGACAGGGCAAAAGAGAGAGAAACTCCGGTTGCTTTCAGTGACCTGGATAAAAAAGATATTCAGTTCAATTTAGGCTCAAGGGATATTCCCATGGTCATGAATACTGTACCTTCAACTTTCGCTACGAATAATGGCGGCGGTGCTGGTGATGCAAGAATCAACGTTCGCGGTTTTACCCAGAGAAATGTTGCAATAATGATCAACGGTATTCCTATTAATGATATGGAGAACGGCTGGGTTTACTGGTCAAACTGGGAT
>DJMM01000026.1 GCA_002435365.1 Ignavibacteriales bacterium UBA6490 | reverse complement strand
GGGAAAGGTTGGAATTCAAGCATAAGCTGGTTCTTTAACTCAGGACTGCCCTTCACACAGATTATCGGCTATTATGAAAAAATGTATTTTAATGAGCTGTTCTATTCCGGAGGGATGTACGGATATTTCTCCCCTTACACCATTCTCGCAGATAAAAACCTGGGGAGACTTCCAACTTACCATCGCCTTGACCTGAACGTAACTAAAAAATTCCAGATTTATTTTATGGATTGTGAAATAAGTGCCTCCGTTATGAATGCTTATGACAGAAAGAATATTTTCTATTATGAAAGAGATACCGGTAAAAAAGTAAATATGCTGCCTATTTTACCAACGGCTACATTGAAGGTTGAAATATGAGAAATGGTATAGTTTTATTGTTGCTTTTAATAATTTCATTAATGGCGGCATCCTGCGAAGAAGATTTTAATTTAAAATCAGACTATAAACCGAGGTATTCTCTCAACTGTATTATAAGGGCAGATACTTCACAGCATACTGCTGTTATTACCAGAAGCTATATGGTCCCGGGTTTTGATCCTTATGAATATACTGACGACCCTTTCGTTTCCGGAGCAGATATAAGGTTATGGTATAAAGATAACGTATTTTTCTTCCGGGACAGCCTGATCGGGAGAGAAGATACGTCAAGATTCAAATTCCCACAGAAAATATATTATCTAAACGATTTTACACCTGTGGAAAACGACTTTATGGAAATTCAAGCGGTGCTTGAAAACGGCAAGACCCTGCAGGCTACCACAAGGATACCAAGAAGAATTAAATGGGATTCCTCAAGCACCTTCCTGCTCCCAATACCGGGTGCGGATAAATTCGACATTGCCTGGCTTAAGAATAATAATATCGGCTGGTTTCTATTAAGACTGCAACTGATTTATAAACGCGACGGAATAAACAGTCCTAGTGAATCAGCAATCCTGCCTGTAAGATATGACGGTGATACACCGGTCTTTCCGCAGCCGACTAAAAATTCGGGAATAACTTTCCAGTGGTCAGCTTTCGAAAGGACAATAAAGGCTATCTCAGAGAATGTTCAGGATAAGAGCAAAGTAATTATTTACGGAGTGACTGTTGAACTTCTGGTATTTGATGAAAGCCTGTCAAAGTACTACTCGAATCTGAATGGCTACATGGATGACTTTACTATACGTGTTGATCAGAACGATTTTACAAATATTGAAGGTGGACTTGGAATATTTGGCAGTTACATAAAACAGGTCACGGGAATGAAAATTCAGTCCGATTATATTCATTCGCTTGGATATGGAGTACCTAATTGAAAATCGTCAGGATTATACTGCTGGTTCTTCCACTTTTATTCTGGTCATGCGATAAAGAGATAACCAGAAGTATTGAGGAAGAACTTCCCTATAAAAACGCGATTATCATCGGCTCTAATCCGGCAGGAGCCAAAATTTATATAGACGGAAAAAATACCGGCCAGGTTACCCCTGATACGGTTCTATGGCTGAAAACCGGCGAGGTAAAAGTAACATTAAAGATTGACCTTTATAAGGATTCATCCGTTACAGTTTCTGTTAACCCAAAGGATACTCTGCAGATTTTTCTGGATTATACTACAAACAAAACTATGTTTGGACATATGTATATTGACAGCAATCCTAGAGGAGCGGAAATATTCCTGAATGATTCAAGTACAAATAATGTTACCCCTTTTAAGATCGTTAATTTAATGCCCGGGTATTACAGGGTCCGCATTAAGCGATCCGAACACTGGGATGAAGAAAAAATTATCCCCGTAAAAAGCATTGCTACAACTTATGCCGATATTCAGATGACCGATTCTATATACTGGGTTAATCTGAACTCACATAGAACTGATATTCCCACCGACTACCTGACCTCTGTAGCAATTGAAAAGGGCTTTATCAAATGGATCGGTACGCTTGATAAGGGACTGTTGATTTATGACGACAGGAAATGGACTCTTTATGATATGTCGAACTCGCTTCTGCCCGATAACAAAATTAACTACATTTATATCGACAGAGTGAATACAAAGTGGATCTGCACTGATTATGGTCTTGTGAAGATTGAAAACGACAAGTGGACACTTTATAATACCGGTAATTCCGGCTTACCGGATAATAGAATTTCATCAGTTTATAATGATGAAACAAAAATCTGGATCGGCACATACAGCAAGGGCGTTGTTACATTCGACGGAACTGTCTGGAATGAATACAATACCCAAAACTGGCCGCTTCCTTCAAATAGGATTACTTATCTCACCCAGACCTGGAATGCAATTTGGGTATGCACTGATAATGGTCTTCTAAAATACTCCGACAGCACGCATATCAGAGTACTCAATTCAGCTAATACAATGTATCCGAGCGCCAAATCCGGATGCGGATTTCCAACCAATAAACTTATTACGGTTGCCATTGATAAAATCGGGAAGGCATGGGTGGGCTGTGCAAGGGATGATGATAAACCCGGTGGACTGGCTTATGAAAAGCTCGTATATTTCAGGTGTTTTCCGGGAAAACCTAGTGAAGAAGTTTTTTCTATTTACGTGGATCTGAACGATATCAAATGGATAGGCAGTTCTGCAAATGGATTAACAAAGTGCGTAACCAGCAGATATTCAGAAACATGGACACATTATAATACCAATAATTCCAAAATCGGTTCAAACAGGATTTATTCGATCGCAGTTGACGGCAACGGGCATAAATGGATGGCAAGCTTCGATGGCGGTCTTATCAAATATAAAGGAAACTAATTTACTTTCATGATGAAAAAAATCGTATTTATTATAAGCATTATATTCTATTTTACAGTTTTTAACGGTTGTGAGAAGGATTTATCTGTTTCCCCTGAGGAAGTACTGCCAAAAAAGAATGCCATGATTATTTCGTCTAATCCTTCCGGCGCTAAAATATATATCAACAACAAAAATACCGGCCAGGTTACCCCGGATACTGTCTTCTGGATTAATCCAGGAGATGTTTTACTTACATTAAAAAAAGAATTATTCAAAGATTCATCACTGACCGTTACGCTCACTGAAGATGATACAGTAAAATTATTTCTGGATTATACAACTAATAAAACCATGCTTGGTAAACTGCGGCTGGACAGTAATCCCAGAGGCGCACAGATATTTATAAATGATTCTGCCATAAATAAGATTACTCCGGTAACGCTGGAAGGATTTCTCCCGGGCTATTATAGAATTAAACTTAAGCTTTCAGAACACTGGGATGACGAAAAGCTAGTGGGTGTAAGAAGTGTTGTTACAACTTATGTAGACCAGCAGATGACGGACTCGCTGGTATGGGCAAATTTTACAACATCACGCGTTAATATACCATCCAATTATCTCTCCAGTATTGCAATCGAAAACGGCTATATAAAATGGATCGGATCGCTTGACGCCGGCTTAATCAGGTTCGATGATAAGACCTGGACAGTTTATGACATTAGCAACTCGATTATACCCGATAATACAATTAACTCCGTCGGAATTGATGATTTCGGTAATCTTTGGGTATGTACAAATTATGGGGTCGTCAAAAAAAGCGGCGATAACTGGACCCTGTATAACACCCAGAACTCAGGCCTCCCGGATAATAAGATTTTATCCGTCACTTTTGACGGAGTATCCACCTGCTTTGGTACTATGAATAAGGGACTGGTTAAATATGACGGATCCAACTGGACCCAATATACTACTGAAAACTCACCTCTGCCGTCAAACCAGGTAAATATGGTACTGTTCCATGATATTAATTTATGGGCATGTACAAATAACGGTCTGGCTAAAATTACGGATACCACCTGGAAAATCATTAATTATTCAAATAGCTCGAACATCGTAAGCGCAAATACACCCGGAACCACCCCCAGATCCTTTGGTTTTCCTAACAACAACTGCAAAACTATTACTATTGACCGATACGGCAAACCCTGGGTAGGTTTTGGAAACCAGGCAGGAGTACCGGGAGGAAGCGCCTCTCTGAGATTTGCCAATCTCTGGCGCACTTATAACGAAAAACCAAGCAATGAGGTTTTTTCAATCGCGGTTGACCTTGATAATATTAAATGGTTCGGCAGCTCTTATAACGGTTTATCAAAATTTGACGGAACCACCTGGACGCATTATAATATGTCTAATTCCAAGATCGCAACTGACCGGATATATGGAATTATAATAGATAGTAACGGAAATAAGTGGATGGCCAGTTTCGGCGGCGGATTAATAAAATATAAAGGAAACTGAGGTTAGTAATCCCAAAGTTTGCTGCCATCACGATTATTTTATAATTTAATGTTTATTTTAAAGATAAAAAAAAAGGAACACTATCAATGATGATAAAACAAAAGGTACTTGATGCACTTAATAAACAACTGAATCTTGAGCTGTATTCCTCATATCTCTATCTCTCCATGGCGGCTCATTTTGAATCAGTAAACCTTTCCGGCTTTGCTACCTGGGTGCGCAACCAATCAGCTGAAGAATACCAGCATGCGATGAAGATTTTTGACTTTATTCACCAGGTGAATGGGACAGTTGAGTTAGCTAAGATTGATACGCCGAAAAAATCGTGGTCCTCACCGATGGAACTTTTCCAGGATATCTACGATCACGAAAAATCAGTTACTTCTTCAATCTATGAATTGGTTGACATTTCTGCTTCACAACGTGATCATGCTGCCACAACTTTTTTACAGTGGTTTGTTAACGAACAGGTCGAGGAGGAGGCAACTGCACTGAATGTTCTGGAGAAGTTAAAAATGCTGGGTGACAGTAAAAACAGCCTTTTCTATCTTGATAAGGAAATGGGCAAAAGAAAATAAAATTATAAACAAAAAAGCAGGATTTGTTCCTGCTTTTTTTTTACCTTATAATATCGGACAGTGGAAATGCGGTATTCCTCATTGAGTGCACCTTGTTTGCTGTGGGCAGACTTGTCTGGGAATTTACCCTGGTTTCAAAATAATCCCTGAATCTCTCCACAGTGAATTTCACCGGCCAGGCTGCAG
The DNA here is from genome assembly GCA_002435365.1 of Ignavibacteriales bacterium UBA6490. Taxonomy (GTDB): domain Bacteria; phylum Bacteroidota; class Ignavibacteria; order Ignavibacteriales; family Ignavibacteriaceae; genus UBA6490. The sequence continues at coordinate 1,920 of DJMM01000026.1, read as the reverse complement.
CTTCACCCAAAGCACACACTGTGTTTCCTTCAATATTGTTAGCCACGCTTATTAGCAGGTCCAGATCAGCTGTGCTCCCCTGTCCGCTAATAAGCCTCTGCAGAATTTTATACATCCAGCCTGTACCTTCCCGGCAGGGAGTACATTGACCGCAGCTTTCATGAAAATAAAATTTTGAAATTCTTGCCAGAACTCTCAGCAGGTCCGTATCCTCATCCATTACCATAATTCCACCTGTACCGATGGAAGAACCGGCAGCTTTAAGAGATTCCGCATCCATTTTAACTCCTTCAAGCTGATCGCCTCTGAGGGGAGGCATGGAGGAACCGCCGGGAATTACACAAAGAATTTTTTTATTGCCGGGGATACCGCCGGCATAATTATATATAATATCTGTAAGCAGCGTGCCGGAAGGAAGCTCGTATACACCGGGCTTATTTACGTGTCCGCTCACTCCGAAAAGAATCGTACCCGGGTGCTTTGGTTCACCGATCCGGGAATACCATTCCCAGCCTTTATTTATTATAGCGGGAATATTTGCAATAGTTTCAACATTATTGATGGTAGTGGGATTTCCCCATAAACCATTCTGCGCCGGAAACGGCGGTTTTACTCTGGGGTAGCCTCTCTTTCCCTCGATAGAATTCATTAGCGAAGACTCTTCACCGCAGATATATGCACCGGCACCTTTATGAATATAAATTTCACAGGAAAAATCCGTTGAGAATTTCTCCTTCATTTTTGCTCCTACAAAACCCTTCTCGTATGCATCGTCCAGTGCTTTCTGCATCAGATTTATCCACTTATGATATTCCCCCCTGATGTAAATATATGCGGTACGGGCACCGATGGCATAACAGGTTATCAGAGTACCTTCTATCAGCTGATGAGGATTGAATTCAAATATCTGCCGGTCCTTGAATGATCCGGGTTCGCTTTCATCACCATTTACACACAGGTATTTTGGTTTATCATCGGACTTTGGCATGAAGCTCCATTTCAGACCTGTCAAAAATGCAGCTCCGCCTCTGCCCCTTAAACCGGATTTCTTTACCTGATCGATTATATCGTCTTTTTTCTGAACCAGAGCCTTTTTGGCAGCTGTATAACCGCCGTTCTCAATGTAAACATCAATCAAATGCAGGTTGTTTATTTCGGGAAGAACTATTTTTTCCATCAGCTTCTTTGTAAAGATTCTAAAATTTTGTCTACTTGTTCTTCGGTAAGATTTTCGTAATAATCTTCGTTCACCGCAATCATGGGAGCAGTGCCGCACGAGCCCATACACTCAACTTCTTCAAGAGAAAACCTTCCGTCATCTGTTACTTCTCCGTTTTCCAAACCGAGTTTCGCTCTTACCTGGTTAAAAATATCGTATCCTCCCCTGAGCATACAGCTGACATTAGTGCATACCTGGATGTGATATTTTCCGGCAGGCTTTTTATGATACATCGTGTAAAACGTAACAACGCCGAGAACTTCTTCCGGTCTCATTTCAAGCAGAGCCGCAACTGCAACTACTGCCTCGCCGGAAATCCAGCCGTTCTGTTCCTGGGCAATGTAAAGAACTGGCATTACTGCTGCTTTTTTATCCGGATATTTCGGCAGAATTCTTTCTATCTTTTCCAGGTTTACTGCGGTAAATTCAAATTTCATAGGCTTATCTTTTTATTTATCGGCTTCACCCATTATCGGATCGATGCTTCCTACAATGGCAACCACATCAGAAATCAGATGTCCCTTAAGTAAATGAGGCAGGGCCTGCAGGTTTACAAAAGAGGGTGATCTTATTTTGCATCTCCAGGGATGTCCTTCCCCGTTACTTACGAGATAAAATCCCAGCTCTCCTTTTGGATTTTCAATAGCATGATAAATTTCACCGACCGGCGGATTAATACCGAAGTTTACTATCATAAAATC
>DJMM01000063.1 GCA_002435365.1 Ignavibacteriales bacterium UBA6490 | reverse complement strand
GAACATTGTGAAATATATATTGTTGAAGGTGACTCTGCCGGCGGATCGGCCAAACAGGGAAGGGACAGACGGTTTCAGGCCATCCTTCCGCTGAAAGGAAAAATTCTTAACGTAGAAAAAGCAAATCTCAACAAGGTGCTTGAAAACAACGAGATAAAAGCAATTATATCTGCAATTGGTGCGGGTCTTGGTATGGATTTCGACTCAACAAAAGCCCGCTATGGCAAGCTGATTCTGATGACCGATGCCGATGTGGACGGTAGCCATATACGCACCCTTCTTCTTACATTTCTTTACAGGCACATGAAAGAGCTTATAACTGCCGGAAAGGTTTATATAGCACAGCCGCCTCTTTATAAAATCAAAAAGGGGAAAGAGGAGTTCTATGCGTTCGACGATAACGAGAGAAGTGAAATACTTAAACGGCTTAAAGTAAACGGCACGGATATAAACAAAGAAGTCGAGACCGCGGAAACCGAAGCGGCCACAATTAAAGGGGTTACCATTAGCAGGTACAAAGGCCTTGGCGAAATGAACCCGGCCCAGCTGTGGGAAACCACAATGAATCCGGAAACAAGAACAATACTTCAGGTTACCCTGGAAAGCGCAGCCACGGCCGATAAAATTTTTGAAACACTGATGGGCGATGCAGTTGAACCAAGGAAAGAATTTATTGAGAAGCATGCAAAATATGTTAGAAACCTTGATGTTTGACAGCAACCGGACAAATAAAATTTAAATAAAGATTATGGCAACAATTTTTGAAAAGATAATACCAGTTTCACTCGAAGAGGAAATGAAATCCTCTTACATCGATTACGCAATGTCCGTAATTGTAGCAAGAGCGCTTCCCGATGTCAGGGATGGATTAAAACCGGTCCATCGCAGAGTATTATTTGGAATGCACGAGCTGGGCGTAGCTTATAATAAACCATACAAAAAGTCGGCAAGAATCGTGGGAGAGGTTCTTGGTAAATATCATCCGCACGGAGATTCTGCAGTATATGATACAATGGTGAGAATGGTGCAGGATTTTTCACTGCGGTATCCGCTTGTCGACGGTCAGGGAAACTTCGGAAGCGTGGATGGAGATTCCCCTGCAGCGATGCGATATACGGAAGCAAGGCTTTCCCGTATTGCTGAAGAAATGCTTCGGGATCTTGATAAAAACACCGTAGATTTTGCTCCGAATTTCGACGACTCACTTCAGGAGCCGGTTGTAATGCCGTCGTACCTGCCGAACCTCCTTGTTAACGGAGCCAGCGGAATAGCTGTAGGTATGGCCACAAACATTCCGCCGCATAATCTTACCGAGATAATCGATGGTCTTACCGCGCTTATTAAAAACCCCGAGATAACCCCGGAAAAATTAATGAAGCTTGTTACCGCACCGGATTTTCCAACCGGCGGAATAATATACGGTTATGAAGGAGTTAAGGATGCATATAAAACCGGNNACACAGATGCAGACTACCTTTGGCGTTATAATGCTCGCACTGGTTAACGGGATTCCGAAAGTGCTTTCTCTTAAAGAGATGATGCAGCATTTCCTTGATCACCGTATGGAAGTGCTTGTACGAAGAACACAGTATGAGCTTGATGCAGCGGAAAGGCGCGCACACATTCTTGAGGGCTATATAATTGCTCTTGATAATATAGACGAAGTTATTGCAACCATAAAAAAATCAAGGGATGTTGAAACCGCGAAGAACAACCTGGTACGCAAGTTTAAACTGACAGAGATCCAGGCAAAAGCAATCCTGGATATGCGGCTGCAGAGGCTTACCGGTCTTGAGAGAAAAAAAATCGAGGATGAGTATAAAGAGATTATAAAACTTATAGAGAAACTTCAAGGCATTCTGGCAAGCGTAGAAAAAAGATGGCTCATCATTAAGGACGAATTGATTGCCGTTAAGGAAAAATACGGCGACGAAAGAAGAACAGAAGTTATTTATAACTTCCAGGACTTTTCCCTTGAAGATATTATAGCAGAAGAAGATGTAGTGGTTACAATTTCACACCGCGGATTTATTAAAAGATTCCCTGTTTCAGGATACAGAAAACAGGGGCGCGGAGGGAAAGGCGTTACCGGCGCAGGAACCAAAGACGATGATTTTATCGAGCATATGTTCATAGCCTCGACACACCACTATATTTTATTCTTTACCGACAGAGGAAAATGCTACTGGCTTAAAGTTCATGAAATTCCCGAGGGAGGAAGAGCCACCAGGGGAAGATCGGTTATTAATCTTCTTGAAAAAGACAAGGAAGAGAATATAAATGCTTTTGTAACAGTGAAAGAGTTCAGGGAAGACCAGTTTCTGGTTATGGCCACGGAAAAAGGCACCATTAAGAAAACCGTTCTTTCTGCATATGGCAATGTCCGCAAAGGCGGTATAAATGCAATTAATCTTGTTGAGAAGGACAGACTGATAGCCGTAAAGATGACCGACGGAAACAACGACCTCGTGCTTGGAACCAAAAACGGTTTTGCAATCAGGTTCCACGAAAAAGATGTTAGAGACATGGGAAGAACAGCAACCGGAGTTCGTGGTGTAAATCTGGGCAAAGGAGATGTGGTTGTGGGACTTCTGGTTATCAGAAGAAATGATAATATACTGGTTGTTACAGAAAACGGTTACGGCAAAAGATCAGATATTAATGATTACCGGATTACACGGCGCGGCGGAAAAGGTGTAATTACTGTTAAAACCACCGAAAAGACAGGCAAGTTAATAGCTATGATGGACGTTGTTGACGGTGACGAACTTGTAATAATTTCGTCCCACGGAATGGTCATCAGGCAGAGCATAAAAGATATACGCGTAATGGGTAGAAACACCCAGGGAGTTCGGGTAATAAGACTTAAAGAAGGAGACAAGATTGCGGATATTGCCAAAGTTGTTCCCGATGAAGATGAAATACCTCAGAACGGCAGCGGAAATGGCGGACAGGATAATCTTGTCTGATTGTTCTTTTTAATAAAACATGAAGGCTGTTCATTAAGAACAGCCTTTTTTGTTGATATAATTCAGCGCACAGCGGATTCTTTTTAAATGAATCTTTTTTGATCCGGACCTATCTTATAATGTGTAAATTATAATCAGGACTGTATCAGGAGATAATATGATATTTAAACAAATACGCTCAAAGGACGGAACGGGTACCTTGTCCTATATAATAGCTGACGAGATAACCGGTAATGGTGTAATTATTGACCCCAACATTGAAGACCTGCAGTCAATATATTATTCAATGGAGGAATTAGGGGTTGATATAAAATATGTAATTGATACACACACCCATGCGGACCATGTTTCCGCGGCAGGAGAACTGAAAAACAGGTACGGTTCCGAGCTGATCATGCATGAAAACACTAAGAATAAATGGAAAGTGATCGACGAAGGGGACAAATTCGGAATCGGGGACATATTAAGGGCAAATGCCGAATTTAAAGTTGACCTGTATGTTAATAATGATCACCAGCTGAATCTCGATTCCCTGAAATTCAAATTTATTTTTACTCCCGGACATACAGATAACCATATAAGCGTTCTGATTGAAGACATGCTGTTTACCGGTGATCTTTTGCTTGTTGGACAAGCAGGAAGAAGCGATCTGCCCGGGGGGAATACTGCCGAACAGTATGATACACTTTATGAGAAAATAATCAAGCTGCCCGGCAATATCAAAATTTATCCGGGTCATGATTATGACGACAACGAATTTTCATACCTGGAAGAGGAGCTTAAGAACAATCCGTTCCTTCAGCAGCACAGCAGAGAGGACTATCTTGAATTTGTAAAGGATTTTTTCCCGCCCATTACCGAAACAACTGAAGGCGGAAAAGCAACCCTGCAGTGCGGAACAAAGAGAATTATAGCTGACAACGAACCTTTTAAAAATATAAACGCAACACAATTAGCAGGAATGATGAGAACAGAAAACTCCCTGTTTCTGCTTGATGTAAGGGAACCGTTTGAACTTATGGCTTTTGGCAAAATTCCAAATGTGGTAAATATACCGGTGAAACAGGTGGTACGCAGAATAAGCGAACTGCCGGGAACAGAAGAAAAAATAGTGGTCATTTGCCAGACCGGAAATCGATCCTACGAGGTAAGCCACTTTCTTGCGAAGAAAGGATATAAAAAAGTGTATAATCTTGACGGCGGAACCTCTGGCTGGATCTACAGCAACGATCCGGAAGTATTAAATTTTCAGACAGTTTAAAGGATGCTTGAATATCTGATTATAGGATTAATTGCCTTTTTTACCTCAATAGTTTCGGGACTACTTGGACTGGGAGGGGCAGCGCTTTTAATTCCTTTGTATCTATATGTTCCGCGTTTATTTGGAGCGGAAACCCTGGATATTAAGTTGATTACCGGAATGACCAGCGTACAGGTGTTTGTTTCTTCGTTTGTGGGAATGCTTCTTCATAAACAGAAAAAATCGGTAAATTCAAAACTTGTCTATACAATGGGTCTGCCTATCGTTCCGGCATCTTTCACCGGGGCAGCGCTTTCTGCTTATGTATCGCCGTTAGTTATTCTGGCAGTGTTTGCCGTTATGGCAGTAAGCGGGGCAGCATTGATGACGATCAGAAAAGAAGAAAAAGTCAACGAAAACGGTAACATTAATTTTAATGCGCCACTGGCAGGAACAATATCTTTGATTGTCGGATTTTTTGGAGGAATTGCCGGAGCGCCCGGGGCATTTATTTTATCCCCCGTAATGATGACTATACTTAAAATACCGACGAGAATAACTATTGGATCAACACTGGGAATAGTTTTGCTGTCGGCTGGATCCGCAAGCGCCGGAAAATTTATTACAGGACAAGTGCCTCTTGAAATGACGCTTGTTGCTGCCGCCGCAACCTTGCCGGGAGTGTGGCTGGGAAGCTATTTCAGCCACCAGGTAAAAGCGCGCACGCTTAGAATTGCCCTGGCATTTCTGATTGCCGCGGTTGGGTTTGAGATGTGGTACCAGATAATCTTTAATTAAAATATGCACGAAAGGAATTAATGAATTTCAGCGATATTATGCTTTACTCGATAATCGGGCTGGTTGTTTATTACATTGTTAAAAAAATACTGATAAGCAGATCGGTTAAAACTTACGGCCCGCATGAGGTCAGAGAAAAAATTAAAAACAGGAACACTATCCTGCTTGATGTAAGGAATTCCGACGAAAGGAAACGGGAACACATTAAGGGATCATTTCATATTCCTGTTTATGACATTAAAACCCGTTCCGGCGAACTGAGTAAGTTTAAGGATAAGGAAATTATCTGCTACTGCCGGAGCGGAAACAGATCACTTTCGGCAGCATATACTCTGAAAAGACAGGGATACAATGCGGCAAATATGAAAGGCGGTATGCTGGGATGGCAGAGAAGCTGATAAAACTTAAAAGATTTTACCCCATAGCAATAGGGGCCGGACTTGGATTTCTATATTATATATTTATTGGATGCAATAGCGGATCATGTCCGATCACATCGAACCCATGGTCGAGCATCCTTTACGGCTCAATTTTCGGAGCCCTGTTTGTTTCTAAACCCAAAACTAAAATCGAAGGAGAAAAAAATGAATAAAAATTTAGCCAATGCAGACCGCGCATTAAGAATAGTTGCGGCGGCACTGATATTTGTATTAATTGTTGCGGGTACGCTTACCGGCCTGGCAGCAGCAATTCTTGGGATTCTGGCGGCAGTATTATTATTTACCGGAACAGTTGCGTTTTGTCCGCTGTACTACGCATTCGGAATAAGCAGTCTTAAAAAAACCGAGAACAAATAAACAAAACAAAAACAAGGAGAGGAAGTGAATTACGGATTTTCAAAACAGATAAATATTTCATATGAAGACGCCATTGAGAAAGTAACCTCAGAGCTGAAAAAGGAAGGTTTTGGAGTGCTTACCTCAATTGATGTAAAAGATACTCTCAAAAAAAAGATAGACGTCGAATTTAAAAAATATGCCATACTTGGCGCCTGTAATCCGGCACTCGCACATAAAGCCCTGACAGCGGAAGAAGAGCTTGGACTTCTGCTTCCATGCAACGTTATTGTATATGAAGGGAAAGAAAAAACAACGGTTTCTGTGTTCGATCCGATGATAATGACAAAAATTATAGACAATGAAGCACTGGAAACAGTAGCGCAGGAAGTACGGGTCCGGTTACAACGCGTTCTTGAGTCGGTTTGAAAAGATAGCGAAGAAAGAAGCAGACCAACCGGGTTCTTCATTAATTATTTTGGCCCGCCAGAAAAAATAATTCTGGGGGCTGAAATTTTTATTTCCCCCCACAACCACACGCCGGAAATTTAAAAGCAAGTAATTTAGAGATGATTCTGTTCACCACGGCCGGACGAAAGGGTTATGATAAGTATTTCTTTCGACTATGTCAGCCAAATTTGCGGCGCTAAGCGCTGGGAGAGCCGGAGGGTAAACGGAAGATAAGCGGAGGGTTAAGCCGTTTTAAGCACAATTAAGATAAATTTACTTTTTGACTATAAAAGACTCTAAAAAATGCTAAATTTAATTTTTTGTTTTTATCTTTTTTCGTGAATTGCTTTCTGATGATTCCTAAAATATCGGTTCTTCTCCTGCTTCTCTTTAATTTCAGCTATGGATTTAATGATGATGGCAAAGGCTCAATAAGGGGTCTTATTACCGACTCCACCAGCGGTGAGGCGGTTATTTATGCCAATGTAATTGTAAAGGGAACCATACTGGGCGGATCTTCAAACAACAAAGGCTATTATTTTATTCCTTCGGTACCGGAAGGACGCCACACATTAATAGTATCTCACCTTAATTACAGAACCAAAGAAATTTTAATTACTGTTTACCCCGATAAAATTAACGAGGTTGATGTTCAGCTTTTTCCAAAGGAAGTTGAACTAGAAGATATCTCTGTTGTCGGCGAAAAAATTGTCCGCCCGAACGAAACGGACCTCGGTCTCGAAAAAATTTCACTGCGCGAAATTGATATGATGCCCACCGGCTTTGAAGCCGATATCTTCAGAGTTCTCCAGGCCACTTCAGGCGTAAGCTCCACCGGAGATGTTACTTCGCAATATTATGTAAGGGGCGGCGGCGGCGACCAGAATCTGGTTCTTCTTAACGGAACCACTATCTATAACCCCTTTCATGCACTTGGTGTATTCAGCGTAATTGATCCGGAGATGATTTCCGGAATGGAATTTTATAAAGGGGGATTCTCGCCGGATTACGGGGGCAGACTCTCTTCGATCCTTAATATCATTACAAAAGACGGCAACAAAAAATCTTACCATGGTACGGCAAATATCGGAATAATCTCCGGGAAAGTATCCGTGGAGGGGCCTATTCCGGACGGCTCTTTTATTGTTACCGGCAGAAAAAGCTATTATACAAAAATCCTGAAGAAGTATTTAAAGAAGGAAGCTCCGTTTGATTTCTACGACGCATCAGTAAAGGTGAATTACAGCAACCCGGATTTTGATAAAGGCGGCAAATATGTCTTTTATGCGTTCATAAGCGGGGACCAGGTTTTGAACGAGAACCCGTTCCTTGAAGACTTTAATGTTAAAAACAATGTATTCGGTCTGAATTGGCATAAAGTATGGGGGAGTCCGCTTTTTTCGGTTTTCAATATATCATACAGCGGTTACAACGCCGAGCTTTTTCCAAACCTTAGCAAATCCAGACCAAAGGATAACAGCATTTCGGATTTCACGGCAGATTTTAATTTCACATATATGTATGATAATAAGGACGAGCTTTCTTTTGGTCTTCAGAATAAACACTTAAGCACGCATCTGAAAATGGAAAATCTGCGCGACACAAAAATTGATTATGCGCAGGGAGGCTGGGATATAAATGCCTACGGGAATTATAAGTTTTACAGGTTCGATAAATTTGGGCTTGAACTAGGGATGCGCACTAAATTTATTGCCCTCTCTGAAAAACGCCCCTTTATTTTTGAGCCCAGGATTGGTATAAATTACAGGCCCAACGCACTATATTCTTTTAAGTTTTCTTTCGGAAGGTACTCCCAGGAGATCGCCGCTCTGAATAGTGATTATGAGCTTATTGCCATATTCCAGCCCTGGATTATAACCCCCGAAAGGAATAAATCACCCGAATCCACACAGCTGTCTGTCGGAATATCCGCATATTTTACAGAATATCTTACCGTTGAGGCTGAAACGTATTATAAAAAAATCACTAATCTTTATGATATAAACGAGAGAAAATATTACAGCAAATTTTCTGATTTTATTAATGTTGACGGAGAGTCATACGGCATTGAACTGCTCTCAAAATACCAGGATGCAGACTTGTTCGTTAAATTGGCTTATTCGCTTAGCTGGGCATATAAAATTGTAAACGAACAGAAATATGTTCCGCGCTACGATGTACGCCATATTGCAAATATTTTGTGTGGTATTAACCTTGGCAGCAGATGGACAGCAAGCATTACATGGAGTATAAAATCAGGTATGCCGTTTACGCCTATCATAGGATTTTACGATCGGCTTCCGCTGAACGATGTGTTTGCGTACAACTATCTTTTTGAAACTTTTGAAGCAGTGGTTGATTGGGGCGATAGGAATACGCGCAGGTTACCTTTTTATCATAGACTCGATCTGTCGTTGTCAAAAAAATTCAGGATTGGTTTTGCCGATTTCTCGGCAGGCCTGAGCATTATAAATGTTTATAACAGAAAGAACATCTATTATTTTAACAAGGACACCGGAGAAAGAATATATATGCTTCCTTTCCTGCCTTCCCTTTATTTACAGGTGGAAATATGATAAAGAAAAGAATGATTATATTTGCGGCCGTTTTATCGGCGCTGATGAACATGTCGTGTGAAGAGGATTTTAGTCCCAAAGCTGAGTTCAAAGAGAAATATGTCCTTTGGTGTATTGTAAATGCCAGCTATATGTACGGGAACAGCACACAGCTTGCCGTGCTTGCAAAAACCTATAATGTTGAAGGCCTTGATCCTTATAAAAACAGGATTGATCCCGTTTTGACTGATGCCGATATCAGGCTTTATGCAGATGAGGTGGAATACAAATTTGTTCAGGACACCACGAACAGGTCCGACACCACACGGTACGACTCCACATTTATTTATTACAGAAGCGTTCCTGTGAAACTGAGGTATGGAAGCAAGCTAAGCATAACCGCAAAATTACCAGGCGGAGAAGTTTTAAGCTCTGAAACAAGACTGCCTTTAAATACCGGTCTTGAATTTTCAGAGGCTTTTGATCAGGGTTTTTCCACCATAAACCGCAGTCCTGGTTCAGAATGGAACGTCTGGTGGGAAACCAACGGCGATCACCTCTTCTTTCCGACACTTGCAATTATTTATACTATAAAAGAGGGAGAGGTCATCAGTACAAAATTCCAGAATGTTCCCCTGAGGTATATTGATAATGATCCATATTTTCCTGATTATTCAATGGAGCCGGCTGTTTCATATTCTTTTGATGCGATTGATTCAGCCATGACCATGCTTTCTGCGGGAGATACAATGAAGCAGAATTATACTATAAAAAACTTTGTGTTTTCGCTGCTCGAGTATGACACCCCGCTTTCATTCTATTATTCGAGCATTAACGGTTATCTGGATAATTATTCGATAAGGCTTGATGAGTCAACCTATTCGAATATAACAGGCGGACTTGGAATTTTCGGATCGACACTAAGCATATCACGCACATTCACTGTGTCAGAGCAATATGCGCAAACGTTCGGATATAATATTTTGAAATAAGAAAATAAATTAAGGAGATAAAATGAACGATCATGTTTACAAGATAATCGAGCTTACCGGATCTTCAAAAACGTCAATTGAAGAGGCGGTAAGCAATGCAGTTGAAAAAGCGTCTAAAACAGTACGCAATATGAGATGGTTTCAGATCACCGAAACCAGGGGTCATATCGACAACAATAAAGTTGCGCACTGGCAGGTAACTTTGAAGATAGGCTTTACACTAGAGGACTGATTTTTTGTCTGCTGGTTCAGGGTTGACAGCCCTGAACCTTTATTTATATTAAATCCCACCAACTCACCGGTTATTAAACAAAACGATAAAGCGGGTAACCCCCGATTTTTAATTAAGAAATATTTTGTCCCCCCGTATTATTTTGATTTTTCTGTTTTCCGGGCGGAGGAGTAATCTTCAAGGTTATAGCTGATCATTCTGTCGGGCATATCATACTTTGCAATTTCAACACCGGATTTGGTATAGAACTCGGTGGCAAGAGTATCATGGAATTCTGAAAACACCACTACCCTTTTAATGCCGGCAGCGATAAGTGCTTTCGCGCATGTTGTACATGACATATTGGTTATGTATGCCGTTGAACCTTTTATATTTATTCCATGAATGGCAGCCTGCACCAGCGCATTTATTTCCGCATGGTTTGTACGAACACAATGATTATCCACGATCAGGCACCCCACGTCTTCGCAGTGGGGATGACCCGGCAGCGAACCATTATATCCTGTGGCAAGCACAAAGCGGTCTTTTACCAGAACACAACCGCAATGCATTCTTGGACAGGTCGCACGTTCCGAGGCAAGCATTGCAAGCTTTAAAAAATATTCATCCCACGAAGGTCTTTCTTTTCCGTTGTTCATAATTTTCCATTTATTGTCAGATAGTATATTTTTTTATAATCTCTTCGGGTATTCTGGCCGGCTTCCCGCTTTTAAGAGCAACCATAGTATACAGGATTTTTCCTTCTGCCGCAGTTTTCATATTGCTCTTTTTCTTAATGCAGAAGTTTACTTCGGATTGTGCCCCGCTGTAGCTGTCCAGCTGGGTTTCAACAAGCATCTCGTCGCCCAGCTTCAGCGGGCGCAGAAAATTTATCTGCAAACCCCTGATTACCCAGCCGAAACCGATGTTTATAAAATCATCCATTGACATTTTATAGTCTCGTTCCATCTGCTCATAGCGGGCAGCTAAAACATAATCAAGGTATCTGGTGCTGTGAACATGGTTGTTCATGTCAATATCATCGGGACGAACTTTAAGTTCAGAAGTAAATCTTGAATAATGGTCGTTCATTTTTATACTATTCCAACGAAATTCCGGATTATTTGTAGGCCCGGTTCACCTGATTTTTCAACCCTGAACTGGACGCCGTAAAAGTTATCTTTTTCCATCGAAGCAGAGAATTTGATTTTATTCTCCGCAGCAGAAGTTGTAAATTCATTGACCGGAATATAGCCGGAATTATTGAAATAAAAACCGGTGTTATTCTCAAGCCCGGCAAAAAGCCGGCTTTCTTTGGTGATTGATATTTTGTGGAATTCTCCGGGCGGGGCTATTCCTTTTACCTCAAATGTTTCTGTTAACGCTGGAAAGATTCCCAGGTATGATTCAGGCGATTCAGCACGGTGGTCCGCAAGCAGATGCATTCCGGCGGCGATCCCCAAAAGGGGTTTTCTGCAAATTCTGATAATTGTAAAGAGATTATAGAGATGCAGCTGCCGGAGTGCAGCAGAGGTGTCGTCCGGGGCAGCCAGTATTATCCGGTCGCTGCGGATTATTTCCCCTTCGTCTGCAGATATTTTAAATTCCTCACCTAAGCCCTTGAGGACCCCGGTCAGGAAATCTGTTTCTCCGGCGCCAAGATCTATTATTGCTGTCATAAAACTGAAATTTTTATATCTAAATAAAGCAAAGTTTGCTAATTAATAAAAGGAGAAAGAGAACAATGATGCAATAGTCACGGTTTTCAGCTTTTTGTTCCTTTTTTATAACAAACCCACCCCTACTTGTTAAAGGACAGGTTTCCTTTTTCGCTTACGGTCACGTTCACCGTATCGCCGTTACCGAAATTTCCTGACAGCAGCTCCTGGGCCAGGGGATTTGTCAGAAACTTCTGCATTGTTCTTTTGAGCTGCCGCGCACCAAACGTAACATCATATCCAAGCTTTACAATCCAGTCTTTGGCCTCGCTGTCAACATTAAGCATTATATCCCGCTCTTTAAGTTTATCGGCAAGCAAGGACAGCTGTATATCAATAATCTGTCTTAATTCATCCCTGGTGAGAGGCTTAAATAATACCACTTCATCTATTCTGTTCAGAAACTCGGGCCTGATTGTTTTCCGCAGCATATTCATCAGGCTGTGGCGCAGCTCTCCCATTATGTTATTAATGCTGTTATCGTTTGCCTGGTCGAGTTTTTCCTGAATAAGCTGTGAGCCCAGGTTGCTTGTCATAATGATGATGGTGTTCTTGAAATTTACCGTTCTTCCCTGGTTATCGGTTAATCTGCCGTCATCAAGGACCTGAAGCAGAAGGTTAAACACATCGGGATGAGCTTTCTCAATTTCATCCAGAAGAATTACGGAATATGGTCTTCTTCTCACAGCCTCGGTCAACTGTCCGCCTTCCTCAAATCCGATATAGCCAGGAGGCGCTCCGATAAGTCTGGACACCGAGAACTTTTCCATATATTCAGACATATCAATACGCACCATGGCATGTTCATCGTCAAACAAATATTCCGCGAGCGCGCGGGCCAGCTCTGTTTTACCCACGCCGGTGGTGCCCAGGAAAATAAACGAGCCAAGAGGACGGTTTACATCCTGCAATCCGGTTCTTGATCTTCTTATAGCGTTGGCAACCGCATTCACAGCGCTATCCTGTCCGACCACCCGCTTATGAAGATCATCTTCCAGGCGGAGCAGCTTTGTTTTTTCGCTTTCAAGCATTTTGCTTACCGGAATCCCGGTCCATTTTGCCACAACCTCTGCTATATCTTCAGCATCCACTTCTTCTTTCAGCATTCTTCTGTCTTTTTGAATGCGGGCCAGCTCACTGGTTTCCTCTTTTAATTTTTTTTCAAGGGTTGCAATTCTGCCATAGCGCAGCTCGGCCACTTTGCCGAAATCACCTTCCCGCTCATAACGGTCGGCAAGGGTTTTGCTGTTTTCAATTTCGCTTTTCATTGCACGGATTTTACCGATTTTCTCCTTCTCCAGATCCCAGTGCATCTTGTATTCGCTGCGTTCTTCTTTCAAGCCGACCAATTCCTTTTTCAATTCATCAAGCCTCTTTGCGGAAAATTCATCTTTCTCTCTTTTCAAGGCTTCTTGTTCTATCTCAAGCTGTTTTATTTTTCTTTCGATATTGTCAAGCTGTTCAGGCATCGAATCAATTTCAATTCTCAGTTTCGAAGCCGCTTCATCAACAAGATCAATTGCTTTATCGGGCAGAAACCTGTCAGATATATACCGGTGCGATAACTGGGCGGCAGCGATAATTGCACCGTCTGTAATTCTTACACCATGGTGAACCTCGTATCGCTCACTTAGTCCGCGCAGTATTGAAATAGTATCTTCAACCGAGGGCTCTCCTATAAATACCGGCTGAAACCTTCTTTCAAGGGCCGCATCTTTTTCAATATATTTTTTGTATTCGTTAAGGGTTGTTGCGCCAACGGCATGTAATTCTCCCCGTGCTAGAGCCGGTTTAAGTATGTTGGCGGCATCAACAGACCCTTGTGCAGAGCCCGCCCCGACAAGTGTATGGAGCTCATCTATAAACAGTATTATCTCACCGTTGGATGCCTGCACCTCTTTTAAAACCGCTTTCATTCTTTCTTCAAACTGACCCCTGAACTGGGTCCCCGCAACCAGCGAGCCCATATCAAGACCAACTATTCTTTTTGTCTTCAGGTTTTCGGGAACATCACCTGAAATTATTCTATGCGCTATTCCTTCCGCAATAGCGGTTTTACCTACGCCCGGTTCGCCGATAAGAACCGGATTGTTTTTTGTACGCCGCAACAAAACCTGGAGCACACGCCTGATCTCTTCGTCTCTTCCGATGACCGGATCGAGCTTTCCGGCTTTTGCAAGCTCGGTTAAATCCCTTCCGAATTTTTTTAAAGCCTGGTAAGTATCTTCCTGGGTCTGCGAAGTAACCCGCTGACCGCCGCGCACGTCTTTCATAGCCGAGAGCACGGCATCGCGCGAAACCCCGTTGTCACGCAGAAGCTGTCCGGTCTTTCCTTCGTTTGCCGCAAGAGCAAGAAGGATGTGTTCGGTTGAGATAAATTCGTCCTTCAGATTTTTTGCTTCGTCGAAAGATTTATCAAGAAGATTTGCGGTGTTATTTGAAATCTGCTGGGTACCTATTCCCGCCCCGCTTACTTTCGGAAGCTTTTCAAGCAGATCATTGACCCTTACTTTTATAACATTAAGGTTTCCGCCGGTCTTATATAAAATGGAATCTGCAATGCCCCCCTTCTCCTGAATGACGGAGGCAAGCAGATGCTCCGGCTCCAGAACCTGGTTGCTGTAATTCTGAGCAATCTCTATCGCATTCTGAACGATTTCCTGAGACTTTACCGTAAGCTTATTAAAATTAAACGCCATTTATTTTATTATCCTTTCACTGCCAAAATCTAACCAAGGTCCTTTGTCCTTACATACCACTCACTCGAGCTTTCAAGCATTTTTGAAATTCTGTTCACAAGTTTATGGGGATCAAGCAGATTTCCCTCAAGCAGTAGGGCCGACTCATAAAGCTGTTCTACTGCATCCCCGATATATTCGTCTTTTGCGTTGGTTTTGTAAATCTTAAGCAGATTCCGGATCAGACGATGATCCTTGTTCACCTCGAATATTTTTTGCTGATTACCCACCTCCTGGTTATGCATCCGGAATAATTTCTGCATCTGTGCGGAGTATGCATCATCCGGATTAACAAGACAGGAGGGACTGTCTATCAGTCTGTCGCTGGCTTTTACCTCCTTAATGCGTTCTCCAAGTATATCTTTTATTCTTGAGAGCATGCTGTCAAAATGTTTTTCATCGTCCTTTGAAAGCGGTTCAGGCCTTTCTCTTTCTTTGGTTTCTTTAAATTTATCCAGAGCCTTAATATCAACAGAGTCAACTGTTTTAAATTCGAAATCCTTGAATTTTCTTATTGAGCTGATCACAAATTCATCGATAGGATCATACAGATAAAGCACCTCAATTCCCTTATTGCGGAATATTTCAAGATGGGGGTCGAGGTCAATAGCTTCCCTGCTGGTGCCGGAGGCATAATAGATTTCTTTCTGCCCCTCTTTCATTCTGCCGGCATAATCCTCAAGGGAAATAAGGGCATCAGCGTTTTCACCGGCGGAAGAGCTGAATCTTAAAAGCTGCATGAATTTTTCCTGATTTGTAAAATCGGTATAGCCGAGCTTAAAATATTTCCCATGCTCTTTCCAGAACAATTTATATTTATCGGCATCCTCTTTTGCAAGCTTAATCAGGTGTGAAAGAACCTGGGATGTAACGGTGTTTGATATTTTTGTAAATATAACGTTCTCCTGCAGAGTCTCCCTTGAAATATTCAGGGGGAGATCTTCCGAATCAACCACACCGCGTACGAAGCTCAGGTATTCCGGCAGTATATCCCTGCTTTTATGCTGTATAAGAACCTTTCTTACATACAGATCCAGTCCGTAATCCTCGCGCGTAAAGCGGAACATATCAAAACTTTTTTGGGGAACGAACATCAGGCTGTAAAACTGTATCGGCGCATCGACAGAGGAATGTATTACCGAAAGGGGCTCCTCCTCTTCATAGGTAAGGAACTTGTAAAATTCATCATACTGCTCCTTCTTAACTGCGGATTTCGGCTCTCTCCAAACAGCGGAGACTGTGTTTATCCGGCTGTCGCCCACATATATCGGGAAACTTATAAAGTTTGAATATTTTTTTACGATCCCTTCCAGACGGTATTTGTCGGCAAATTCTTTTGCGTCTTCCTTAAGATGAATCTCGATTACAGTGCCGCGGCTCATTTTTTCTTTAAGCTCAAAAAGCTCATAACTGCCTAAACCGTCGGATCTCCATTCCACGGCGGCTTCGTCTTTCAAATAAGATTTAGATTTTATAACTACTTCCTGTGCCGCCATGAAAACCGAATAAAAGCCCACTCCGAACTTTCCGATTATATTATTCGCGTCGGACTTATTTTCCGAGAGGGTTTTGATAAAATCAGCTGATCCGGATTTTGCAATAGTTCCGATGTTGCTTATTAACTCATCGCGGGTCATGCCGATACCGCTGTCGGAAACGGTAACGATATTTTTCTTTTCGTCGAAAGTTATCCTGATTTCAAGGGGAAGATCCTTGTCGGCAATTTTTGCTCCCCGGGTTAATTCAAACCTTGTTTTATCCAGCGCATCCGAGGCATTTGAAATTAATTCTCTAAGAAAAATTTCTCTGCTAGTATATAGCGAGTGCACCAGAATATCGAGAAGCTGTTTTATCTCTGCTTTGAATTTATATTTTTTTACAGTTTGTTCCTGTGTCATTAATGCTCCTTTACTTTCTTAGTTCAGCAAGTTTGACGAATAATTGTTTTTCCTCCCCGGATAAATCCCGGGGGATTTTAATCTCAATTTTAATCAGCAGATCTCCCCGGCCGCCTGCCCCGGCGGTATTCATGCCCATGCCCCTGATCCGTAAAATTTTACCGCTGCTTGTTTCGGGCGGTATGGTAATGTTAATTGTCTTTCCGTCGATTGTCTGTATCTCTTTTTTCCCGCCCAGTACAGCAGTATAAAGATCGACCGGGAGAGTGAGGCGAAGATCATCTCCCTCTTTTTCAAATGCGGGATGTTTTTCAAATTTTATTTTAAGATAAAGATCACCGCTATCGCCGCCCTGTTTTCCGGGACCGCCCTGGTTTTTAAGCCGAAGCTTTTTTCCTTCAACCGCACCCGATTCTATTTTTACCCTTATCGTTTTCCCGTTAAGGTTGAATTCCTTGGATGCCCCGTTAAAGGCTTCCTCAAGAGTAATGTTTATTACGGCTTCATAATCTTTGCCTTTTACAGAACGCGACCTGAATGAGTAGCTGCGCTTGCCGGACCCGCCCATAAAAAGATCAAAAAAATCGTTGAAGCCGCCGCCACCCCCGCTTCCAAACAGATCCTCAAACGAGAAAGCACCTTCTCCATGAGGGGAACGGGCATAAGATCTGAACCATTCGTCAAAGTTTCCGCTTCCGGCTTGTTTCCAGTTTGCGCCCAGGGTATCATATTTCTTTCTCTTATCGGGATCTTTTAATACCTCATACGCTTCGCCAACCTCCTTAAATTTCTCCTCTGCATTCCTGTCGCCGGGATTTTTATCGGGATGATATTTCTTTGCCAGTTCACGGTAAGCTTTTTTAATCTCCTCTGCAGACGCACTCTTTTCAACACCTAGTATTTTATAGTAGTCTTTAAACTCCACCGTTTACCTCTTTTATAAAGATGCTTCCACAACAACAAATATTAACGGAAACAAATATGTTTTGACAAAATGACACATAATTATCCTTACAATTTATATAGTATCAATAAGGGTGCCATCTATTAAAAAATTCTTATAACTGATTATATTTCAACGGGTTATCAAGAACGAACGCAAAATAATGTTTCTGACAGGCTGCCACAATTTACCACTCTTGTGTGACATTATGTCACATTATTTGGTTTTAATTCGAACAGGCATTGATTTATCACCTGAACTGGGTCTAATCTGATTCTAATCTGATTCTAACCCGGTTTTGATCCCGGTTTTTTCAGGATGGAATCGAAGCAAAACCAGATTAAGCAAGGAACAGGATATCTCCTGGCTCACAATAAGAGACGGTTTTTTGTGCGAACCAATCTGGATAAAATTTCTACTTTGTTAATGCTTCTGGAAATATTTAATTTTGCAGGCTTAATTTGAATTTTCTATGAATATCAGCTTTCACGAAGACACCATTACAGCTCCAGCAACCCCTCCGGGCATCGGTGCGTTATCCATTATCAGGTTAAGCGGACCGGAGTCATTCAGGTTGATTGATAAGATCTTTAAGGGGAAAAAGAAATTATCAGACGCAGACACCCATACGCTTCATTATGGCCTGATTACGGAGGGATCAAGCACAATTGACGATGTGGTCGTTTCTGTTTTCCGGAAACCAAATTCATATACCGGTGAGGATGTAATAGAGATAACTTCGCACGGTAATCCCTTTATTCAGAGAAAAATCCTTGAACTTCTTATTGCCGGGGGCGCCCGCGCTGCGGAACCGGGTGAGTTTACACGGCGTGCTTATCTGAACAACAGAATAGATCTTGCCCAGGCAGAGGCCGTTGCCGATGTAATTAATTCGTCAAGCCAGGCATCGCTGCGGGGAGCCAGAAATCAGCTTGACGGCCTTCTTTCGTCAAAAGTAAAAACATTAAGAGACGGACTTGTTGAAACATCCTCTCTCATCGAGCTGGAACTTGATTTTTCGGAAGAAGATATTATTCTGATCGATAAATCGGAAATAGCAGGGAAAATTGAGCGCATTAAAGCGGAGATAGAAAACCTGCTTAAATCGTTTTCTTTCGGCAAAATCCTTCGGGACGGCGTAAACATCGCCATCGCCGGAAAACCGAACACAGGCAAGTCCTCCCTGCTCAATTATCTGTTAAGAGAATCAAGGGCCATTGTGAGCAGCATTCCCGGCACCACAAGGGATATAATAAGGGAGGATATAATAATCGACGGTTTTCTTTTCCGGCTGTTTGATACCGCCGGCATAAGAAGTTCGGTTGACGAGATAGAGGTCGAAGGTGTCCTGAGAAGCAGAAACGCGGTTAAAAATGCGGATTTAACTGTTTTTATGTATGACTCCAGCGAAGAATTTCCGGAGGACCTGTACCGGGAGCTGCTTGAGGTTATTGACAGGAAAAAACTGATAATAGTGCAGAACAAAATAGATCTTCCGCATATTGATGGTCCGTTGACTGACGTGAAAATTTCAGCAAAAACCGGGGAAGGTATTGAGAAGCTTTTACATTCTATCAAAGATAGGGCATTTGTAAACTCAAATTATACTGAAAAAAGTATAATTGTTACAAATATACGACATAAGGATTGCCTGGTGAGGGCACAGGATTTTCTGGAAAAAGCAAACATATCCTGCCGTCAGAATTTAAGCGGTGAGTTCATTGCCGCCGATATGCGAAATGCGGTTGAGATTCTATCAGAAATTATCGGCGAAATCACCACAAACGACATTTTAAACAATATTTTTAAGAATTTTTGCATAGGTAAATAGTTTCACGTGGAACAAATAAAGAAAAGTGTTTCACGTGAAACGCGGAAAAGTATGAAATTTGACATTATAGTAATTGGAGGCGGACATGCGGGTATTGAGGCAGCCTGCGCAGCAGCAGGAATGGGCTGCGCGGTAGGCCTGGTTACGATGGATAAAAAAGCAATGGGCCGAATGTCCTGCAATCCGGCCATCGGGGGCACGGCCAAGGGTCATCTTGTCAGAGAGATTGATGCTTTGGGCGGCAAAATGGGTCTTATTGCTGATCGCACCGGCATACAGTTCAGAATGCTGAACCGCTCAAAAGGCCCTGCCGTATGGTCTCCCAGGTGCCAGTCGGACAGAGAGCTCTATTCTGTTGAAGCTCTCCGAATAGTTGAGTCCGTACCCGGCATTACAATTATTGACGACTCTGCTGTTGATATAATCTCTGAAAACAATGAAGTGCGGGGTGTTATCACCGGTAATCTTGGCGAAATAATGTGCAGCGCACTGATTTTGTCTTCGGGAACTTTTCTGAACGGGCTGATGCATACCGGCTTGAATTCCGTTAAAGGGGGTCGCTTCGGGGAAAACGCATCTACCGGAATAACCGAGACACTGCTTAAGCTTGGTTTTGAGGCGGGGAGATTAAAAACAGGCACGCCCCCGCGTCTTAAAAAGGATACTATTAATTGGGATATTCTGGAAGAGCAGAAGGGGGATGAAAATCCCCAGCCGTTCAGTCATTTCACAAATGCGGGAGATTTTCCATATCTGCCTCAGATGAGCTGTTATATAACACATACGTCTGGAAAAGTTCACAAGGTTCTTGAAAAAGGATTCGGTGAATCTCCCCTGTTTACGGGACGTATAAAAGGAACGGGTCCCCGATACTGTCCTTCAATTGAAGATAAGGTAGTAAGGTTTTCTGAAAAAAATCAGCATCAGCTTTTTCTGGAGCCGGAAGGTCTGAACAGTGATCTGATTTACCTGAATGGTTTTTCGACATCCCTTCCTGTGGAGATCCAGGCTGAAGCATTGAAAATGATAAAGGGACTTGAAGAAGTGGAAATGGTTCGTCCCGGTTATGCTGTTGAATATGATTTTTTCCCGCCTCACCAGGTGGATCTTACACTTGAAACAAAACTTGTGAAAGGACTTTATTTTTCGGGACAGATAAATGGTACATCCGGGTATGAAGAAGCTGCTGCTCAGGGCCTGATCGCTGGTATAAATGCAGCTGCAAAAATTAAGGGCATGCCGGAACTGGTTCTTAAAAGAAGTGAGGCATATACCGGAGTTCTTATTGATGACCTGGTTACAAAATCTACCGAAGAACCTTACAGAATGTTCACGTCGCGTGCTGAATACAGACTTCTTCTTCGCCAGGATAATTCCGACCGCAGACTATTGAAATATGGTTATGAGTATGGACTGATTGATAAAACTTCTTTCGAGATCCTTGAGGAAAAAAACAGGAAAGTACTTGAAGGCATCGAGTTTCTTAACAAGCATAGAATCGAGATGAAAGCGGCAAATGTTTTCCTGGAAGCAAAGGGACTTGATCTGGTTTATAATGCAGAAACCACGGCAAAGCTGGTTAAAAGACCAAGTGTTGGATTGCGTGAATTATTGTCTATAACAACTAATAACAACCAGCAAGTTAACGACCTGATTTCTGACATTAATGTTTTAGAGCAGATAGAAATTGAACTGAAATATGAAGGTTACATAAAAAGGCAGCAGGAGTTGATCGAAAAGCTTGAAAAGTTTGAGAATTCAGCTATTCCCTTAGCAACGGACTACAAATCATTAAAATCCTTATCGACGGAAGGCCGTGAAAAATTAAGTAAAGTAAAGCCGCGTTCAATTGGCCAGGCGTCGCGTATCTCAGGTGTAACACCTTCTGATATTTCTGTTTTATTGGTATATTTGAAAACTTAAATGCACGGAACTTATATGGTTGATGTTCAAGAGCATTATTTAAAACAAATCACATCTTTTTACTGGGAAAACGGGTTCAGCCCTGATCCTATGCAGCTGGAAAGGCTTGCCTTCTTTGCTAATTTAGTTGCTGAAAAAAACGGGACTGTAAATCTAATTTCCAGGCGGGATATCGGGTCGATAATTGAAAATCATGTTTTTATTTCGGCCTATATTGTCAGGTATCTTCCCGAAAAAATATCTTTATTTCTGGATATTGGAACAGGCGGAGGTTTTCCGGGAATCCCCATGGCAATTATGCGCCCTACCCTGCGCGGGGTTCTTGCAGATTCCACCGGCAAAAAAATAGAGGCAGTAAAAGATTTTGTCGATAAACTTAAGATGGGGAATTTATCAGCTGAAAACATGAGGGTTGAGAGCCCAGAGTTTATTGAAAAATATAAAAACAGTTTTGATCTTGTTGTAAGCCGGGCAACCGTACCACTAATTATTCTTTTCAGATATTCGCTTCCTCTTTTGAAAGACAAAGGTTACATTGCTGCGTTGAAAGGCGGGAGCCTTGATGATGAATTTCAGAAAGCAATGATTAAATACAAGGCTTATATTAAAAAGTCGACCACCTTTGATTTATTCTATAAACCCACCAACGTTAGAAATCAAAAAGGGAAAAAACTCATTCTGCTGGAGATAAATAAGTGAGTGCTGCGAAAGAGAAGATACTTTTCGATGAGATAAGCAGCTTATCCACCGAACAGAGAAACGCTAACTCTATGGATATTGATGCCCGCACCACCGGTGAGATTTTAAAGATCATCAATAATGAGGACAAAACAGTTCCCTTTGCGGTTGAAAAAGAACTGCCTTACATTGAGAAGGCGGTTGAGCATATTGTTGAAGCGTTAAAGAACGGGGGCAGGCTTTTATATTTTGGTGCAGGCACAAGCGGAAGGCTGGGAGTAGTAGATGCCTCCGAATGTCCACCCACCTTCGGAACTCCTTTTGGAATGATCGATGGTTATATTGCCGGCGGAAAAGAAGCGATGTTCAGAGCCCAGGAAGGGGTCGAAGATTATGAAGAGAACGGTGCAAAGGATGTTTTGAAGGCCGGAGTAACCGGAAAGGATGTTGTGTGCGGCATTGCAGCAAGCAGAAGGACCCCGTATGTGGTTGGTGCGGTAAA
Organism: Ignavibacteriales bacterium UBA6490; assembly: GCA_002435365.1. GTDB lineage: Bacteria > Bacteroidota > Ignavibacteria > Ignavibacteriales > Ignavibacteriaceae > UBA6490. The sequence goes on along the minus strand of DJMM01000063.1, from coordinate 14,792 downwards.
GAAAGCAAAGGAGCTTGGTGCAACAACACTTTATATAACCTGCAATCCAAGAAAAGATTTTAACATAAAAGAGGTCGACGTTGCAATCTGTCCCTATGTGGGTCCGGAAGTTGTAATGGGTTCTACAAGGATGAAAAGCGGAACAGCGCAAAAACTTGTGCTGAATATGCTTACCACCACCTCCATGATACGTCTTGGCAAAGTATATGAGAATATGATGATCGATCTGCAGATGACCAACAAAAAACTTGTTGAGAGATCAAAAAGAATTGTTATGACCATTACCGGCGTTAGTTATGAGGAGGCGGCTGATTATCTTCAGAAAGCCGGCGGACATGTAAAAACCGCACTCGTTATGATAAGGGGAAAGGTAAACGCCGAGGAAGCGAAGAAAAGACTGAAGAAAACCGAGGGCTTCGTAAGAAAAGCAATTGAACTGAAAAATTGAAGCCACGCGTTCTTCTTCTGTTTTTTTGTTTTAACAAATTAATTTTCCCGCAGTCTGCAGACACACTGTACACAGACATTTCCGCATTTTTAAATACCGGCAGCGAAATAGTTGCAGCACCTTTTTCCTTTGATGAGACGGATTTAATAAAAACGGGCGGAGTACTTCTTTTTTCTGCAGCATCTTTTTTTGCCGATAAAGAAATAAAATCATTTTCTCTCCGCAACCAGAATTCCTTTAACAGCCACCTGTTTAATATTGACAAGTACTTCTTTATAGAATCCTCGGTTGCCCTTACCGCCGGAACTTATTTATACGGATTCTTTGCTGAAGACCCGGAAATACGCCAGCTTGGAATTGACCTTGGCGAAGCGGCTTTTTATTCCGGCGCCATAAACATTATTATTAAATATGCAGCCGGCAGACATAGACCCCTGGGTACAGACGACAATTTGCTTTTTACCCCCTTTAAGCTTTCGCCGAAACACTCTTCACTTGTGTCCGGCCATACAACCCTGGCTTTTGCGGTATCAACGGTGATGGCCGGGTATTCAGATATTTTTTTCTGGAAAGCCGCCTGGTTTACTGCCGCGGGGTTGGTAGGTGCTGCCAGGATTTATCATAATATGCACTGGTTTTCTGATGTAGTTCTGGGCGGCTCATTGGGGTATTTTATCGGTTCATATGTTTCCGGAGGGCAGAAAAACGCAGAATTTTGTGTTACTCCTTATGGAGTTGCTTTGAGAATCGCTTTATAACCGGCAGAATCAGCTCATTTCAGATTTAATTCCCAGCTTTATGTAAGTACGTATATTCAGCAGAACAACTAAGTAGTTTTAGGGTATTTCTACTGATTCGCGGCATACGATCAAACTTTATCTTTACGACATCTTTCAAACGGGTACTTGATCAATTTAGTAGGGGTTAGGAGCCAAAACAGGGTGTTGGTTCCTTTTTTATTTATAAGGATGCCGAAATGAAAAAAACAATTATTTTAGCCGCACTTTTTATTTCTCTTTCTCCGCTTGCATTTTCCCAGGTTACGGCAGGTAAAATTATAGATTCCGCAGAGGCCGAAAACCTTTTTGGTAAAGCAGAATATGGAATTCAGTTTGCCCCGGCCTTACTTAAGGATTATCTCCAGTCATCATCATATCTCTTCTTTTCCCTGAACAGCAAAATTTTATTTATTTCAAATGAGCGGAAAGAAATTCTTTACCCGCTACATGGAGTCCTGAAAGGCGATGAGGTGTTTCATGTATACAGCTCAGAAGTGATTAATGAACTTATAAATAAAAATTCCGGGAGTTCTGTAATAATAGAGAAGAGAAAAAATGTTCTTACGCTAACTAACGGCAATTTCACCCTTGAGTTCGGTTATCTTTGTCCCCCCTATTGCAACTATGAATAACGCCAAAGAAAACAGTTCACTCTTCAACAAGCCCGGCTACTGGTATACCGGTCTTGCTATAGTCCTGATTATTTGCAGTTTTAGTTTCAGGGGGTTATGGATTGCCGATCAGTTTATAGCCTATAATTTTTTTACTCTTATTCTGATGGCAAAAATCGGGGATAAAATAATGGGCAAGAACAGAAAATATTTTAAGTATATCCCTTTGCTGATAATCTTATATTTTCTCTTCAGTCCGGGTATACTTAAGGGATTTTTTCTTGTTTCGCATCTTATAATATTGAGCTTCGTTTTCCTGCTGATCAGGAAGCAAAAGAAGGAGCCCGTGGGGGCATACTTCTTATTCTTTTAATTTCGTAAATGTCGGGAGAACATCAACCGTATCGGGAGACGAACCGGTTATTTAAAGATTTTATCCTTTCCTGTCTTCAAACCTTCTTTAAACTTATCAAGTAGTTTTCTGGCCCAGATAAATTCGGTTGCCAGAATTCCGAGTCCGATTGGTATTACGATAAATGCGGGTCCCGGTAAGACTATCAGAAGCAGACCGATAAGCAGGATGGTGGAACCGATTACGGCGACAACAATTTTTTTAATTTGTCTCAGGCGGATCATTTTTATCAGGTTTTCTTGTGGGTGGTTTCCTGAAGAGGAAGATATATTCATGTTTAAAAATATAAAAGCCGCCGGCCAGGGCACGGTAGCGCCACAGCTCCTTTTGCTGCATTTTGCCCCGGGTTTCTTCAAAGTTTTTAATAATAACCGATTTTAATTTCATGCCCCTTTTCATTATTTCCTGCATAGCATAAAAGCCGAGCGGCGTCCATTCGCCCTTATTATATTTGTCCCCGATAACCAGGGCAAGATATCTTCCTTCATCCAGGAGATCGTAAATTCTGTCTGTAAGAGCACCTAGCAATCTAAGATAATCATCCGGTTCGGTACAGTTGGAAGGGTCATCCGGATCATCTGAGAACTTTATAATATCCCAGTATGGAGGATGCAGAACAACAAATTGAAAACCGGTTACTCCCCTCTTTTTAAGATATGCTTCATAATCAAAAGTGAGGCTGTTTGCGGTTAGTATGTCTGTTGTTATGTCTGAATCTCCCTCCTGGGCCAGAATCTTTTCAGAAGCCTCGCTCACGGCTTCGGGAGAAATCTCCAGTCCAAGCGAATTCCGGCAGAGGCGCTTACATTCAATCAGCGTGGTGCCTCCTCCCGAAAAAGGATCCAGAACCCAGTCCCCCCTTTTGGTATATCTTCTTAAAAGCTGGTTGGGAATCTGGGGAATAAAATTGCCCCAGTATTTACCGGAATGGGATCCGGTCCGGTCTCTTTTAGAAAACAGCCACAGGCTTTCGGTTTTAAGATCTTTATACTCTTTCCACCTGTTCAGATTAATGTCGTTAAAATAAGTTGTCTTAACTTCGGTAAGGCTTTTGATAACCCTGTTCAGGTAATACTTTTTTCTTTCGGCGCTATATGTCTCCCTGATATTGTTAAGTTCGTCTATTACAAAGAGAAAATTTTCGCCGGGTTCATTGAAAATATCATTTTCGGGTGAAAGCGTGTTCTTGAGAATAGAAATAAGTTCGTCCACCTGCTGGTTAATTTCGGAAGGCTCATCCTTCTCAAGAATTTTTTCCAGATATTTAAGTATTAAGGCGGAGTCCATTCGGCACATCTAAAATTCTATGATTAAAGATAAGATAAAAATGGTGGTCATTCAATAACAAACAAGAATATGGAAGAAGGGCAAGAATCAGGATATTGTGATATACTAAGTCCTAAAATGGACAAAACTATGAAGATTCGGAGAAATATTCTATTTTTATCCGCAATTAACCTCAAAACCACTTAAATAAGAAACCGGGACGCTACAATGGCTTTAGAAAAATATAAAGAAAAAAGAGACTTTAAAAAGACCACAGAACCGGAAGGAATAAAGAAAAGCTCCGGTGGTAACCTTGTTTTTGTTGTGCAGAAGCATGCCGCCACACGCCTTCATTATGATTTGCGGCTTGAGCTTGACGGAGTACTGAAAAGCTGGGCAGTACCTAAAGGCCCATCACTGAACTCCGCAGACAAGAGACTGGCCATGATGGTGGAGGACCACCCATATGATTACAAGGATTTTGAAGGATCAATTCCCAAAGGTGAATATGGTGCGGGTGAAGTGATTGTCTGGGACTCCGGCACATATCATGCGATTGGTACGAGTGATAAAAACGAGAGCGAAAATCTGATCCGCGAGGGGTTAAACAAAGGCGATATTAAATTTGTGATGGAGGGGAAAAAACTAAAAGGGGAATTTGTGCTTGTCAAAATGAAGAACAGGGGGGAAAAAGAATGGCTGCTTATAAAGCACAAAGATGAATTTATGTCCGCAGATGACGTTACAAAAGACGACAGGTCTGTATTGTCCGGCATTACCATTGAGGATATTAAAAACGGTAAACTTAAAAAATCCGATTAATAAACGGCTTAATCCTCCGGATCCGTGCAGCCCGATTAATAAGAGACCACTAAAATTTAGGCCTATGCAGCCAATCTGTTCACTTCCCGAATTTAATCTCCGGGATTACGGAGTGTTTTTCACAGGCACAGAAATTACTCTGAAGCCTTTACAGTGTTTTTATCAACCAGATATCTTTTAATCTTCTGGGTGGTGGTCTTCTCGAATTCTTTTTCCCTTATATAGAATTTTTTTATCTGTTTATAATTAGGCAGTTCTTTGTTTGTTTCTTTAACGGCATGGGAAATGGTATTGTGTATCAGTTCCTCGGTAATCTGTAAATTGTTTCTTTCGGAATACTCAATAAAACCCTCCGCATCCGTAAATATTTGAACTGCGATTATCTCATCATGCTTCGCGTCTTTTTCGCCATACACCAGAGATTCCTGTATAAAGGGACTCCGGTTGAGTATATCTTCTATCTCTTCAGGGAAGACGTTTTTCCCGTTATTTGCTATAATAACATTTTTCTTTCTTCCGCTTATATGCAGGAAGTCGTCGCTGCCGAAATAACCAAGATCACCGGTCTTGAACCACTCGCCGTCAAAAGAATCCTCTGTAAGCTTTGTGTTTTTATAGTAACCCAGCATTACGTTTGATCCTTTTGCATAAATTTCTCCAACACCGTCCTGATCCGGATCATTAATTTTAATAGTTACCCCCGGCATTACTAATCCAGCCGAATCGTCTCTGAACCGGTTGAGCTGATTCAGTGCAAGAATGGGGGCGGTTTCCGTTAAACCGTATCCCTGAATGAATGTAAATCCAAGATCCCGGAGACCTTTTGCCACTTTAGGATCGGGGGCAGCTCCTCCGGCAATAAATATTCTTATAGCGCCGCCGAATTTTTCATGGAGCTCGTGAAAAACTTTTTTCTTTATCCCTTTTAATCCGGCACTCTGAAGAAAGTTTGTCATTCTGATAAGCGGAGGCACAAGCCTGGCCTTCTTTTTGTCTTCGCTTATTCCCTTACTTATCTTTTTATAAACTTTGTCATAAAGCAGGGGCACAGCAAGCAGTATTGTCGCCTTAACTTTTTGAAGGTCTTCTGTAACTGTTTTAAGGGAACGCGCATAGTGAATTGAACAACCGGCGAAAAGAGGACATAAAAATCCGCAGGTGCACTCATAAGTATGATGTATTGGCAGAACAGAAAGAAAGCGGTCGCCCGGATCAAGGTAAACCATACTTGTCATTGCCATCAGGTTTGATGCGAGGTTTTTCTGTGAAAGCATAACTCCCTTCGCCCTTCCCAGCGAACCCGAGGTGAAAATTATTTCAGCCATATCATCAGGATTTATACGGGGGAGCGCATTGACCGAAGGAGCGGCTGTTCCATTAATAAGCTCAGTCATCGATTTATAAAAATCCTGATGCATTTCGGCATCCATGTTTATATATAGCCTGAGCTTTTTAAGCACAGACCGCTCTTCGCTGAAAAGAGATTCAAAGGCAGACGAAAAAACAATTGCCTCTGAATCGCTTTCATGAATAATATTCATGATTTCGCTGTTGTTAAGATTTTTATCAATCGGTACTATGACGTAATTAAACAGCATGGCCGTCAAATAGGTCAGTCCCCACTGAATCCTGTTTTCGCCGATTACGGCAATATGCGCCCGTTCCTTCAGGCCAAGATTTCTCAGTGCTTGTCCGAACCTGAGAATATTGTCAAGAAGCTGTGAATATGTAACTAAAGGAATCGGTGTTTTGGAAAGGTCCTCCAATGCGGTTTTATGAGCATATTTTTTTGCAGATTGGATAACCATATCCTGAATGGAGGCTATACGGGGTACATCGTACAGGTTTAATTTTGTATTCATCTTAAATCCTGAAAAATATAATAGCTTAAGATAGTCACTCTTGTTATTAAAATAAATCAGGTTTTTGTAAAAAACCAGTTAGGCTTTAATAAAATAAACAGTGGGTTTGCAAGGACTTACTGAAGCTATTCGCAGTCTTCGGTTATTAAATATCAACTGTTTTCCATTTTCCTCCGCGGAAAACAAAGTATGCCGTTATTGTCAGAACAGATTCGGCAACCGTTATTGCCCAGAAAACTCCCTCCGGTCCGGTCGATAAATATGTTGACAGGAAATAAGCAAGCGGTATCTGGAACAGCCAGTAGACAAAAAAATTAATTATCGTTGGGGTCTTGGTATCCCCGGACCCGTTAAATGACTGGATAATTACCATTCCGTATGCGTAAAAAATATATCCGTACGAAAGTATGGTAAGGCAGCTGGCAGCATACTGCAGGACTACTGTTTCGTCCGTAAACAAAGCGATGATCTGCTGTGAAAATATTAAATATACAACCATCACCGCACCCATATATATCATATTGATATAGCCGGTTCGCCAGACAGATTTTTCTGCCCTCTCCGGCTGCTTTGCACCCAGATTCTGGCCGACCATAGTTGCCGCAGCGTTTGAAATTCCCCAAGCCGGCAGGAGTGAAAAAATAATTACTCTGATAGCTATTGTATATCCTGCCAGGGCAGCACTTCCAAAGCCGGAGATCATCCGCATTAAAAATATCCAGCTGGCTGATCCGATTAAAAACTGACCGGCCCCGCCAGCCGACAGAAAAAGAAGCTTCTTGATAATGCCTGGCCGCAAAAGCCAGTCGCCTTTACAGATTTTTATTATACCCTTTGCCCTGGAGAGATGATATGATTGATATACAACGCCGCTAGCCCGCCCGATTATAGTTGCCAGAGCCGCCCCCTCTATCCCCATCTGTGGAATTGGACCAATTCCGAAAATTAAAGCGGGATCAAGAATTAAATTTATTCCGTTCGCTATCCACAATGAACGCATGGCAAGGGCAGCGTCGCCCGCCCCGCGGAAAATTCCATTAATAAGAAACAGGAGCATAATTATAAAGTTAAAACCCAGCATCAGCCGGGTAAATCCGATGCCCTCGGTTATTACATCCTTATCTGCACCCATCAGCCTTAAAATATCTTCTGATAGCAAGACACCGGCAGCACCAATGATAATTGAGGCTGTAAGCGCTATATATATTGAATGTGTCCCGGCAATTGAGGCTCCACGCAGATCTTTTTCGCCAGTTCTTCGTGCCACAAGAGCGGTAGTTCCCATGGCCAGACCTATTCCCACCGAATAAATAATGGTTAGCATTGATTCAGTTAACCCGACTGCCGCAATAGCATTTACCCCCAGCCGGCTTACAAAAAAGATATCAACAACCGCGAACAAAGACTCCATCACCATCTCCAGCATCATGGGAATGGCAAGCAGAATTATTGCACGGTCAATATTTCCTTCCACAATATCAGATTCATCGCCCCGGACGGCTAGTCTGATTAATTGCCAGGTTTTCTTTATCAAATAACCGACTCCTGATTTTAAAAGGCAAATTTAACAAATACCGGTTGAATCAGTGGCAGGATTCAGGGGCGGAAGCAGTTATTGTGATCTTTAGACTCTGTACTGAAGTCTTTTGTTTTGCTTTCTCTCAAACAGCAATTGTTTTCAATGAGATAATAATTCTTTGGGGAAAGCCGTTACTTTGCTATTTTTATTTTAAAAGAATAATTATTTATGAAGCGGCTTTTACATATAGTTTTGATTGTTTCTGCAGCTGTTGTCTTTTGCGGCTGGGGATACAATGGACATAAAATAATAAATAAAACTGCAGTTTATTCATTCTCCGGAGAAATGGCCCAGTTTCAGGTATGGCAATCTCTTCTTGAACAGCATGCTTCCGATGCGGATGACCGCAAAAGCACTGATCCGACCGAAGGGCCCAAGCATTATATTGATATAGATAATTATCCGGAATTCATCTCATCGGGCCATATTCCGCATAGCTTCGATTCTGCTGTTGCATTGCATGGGCTGAATTTTGTTATGGATCAGGGAATTCTTCCCTGGGCAATTATTGCTGCTTATGATTCATTGTTACAATCGTTCACCAGGAAAGATTGGACCAAAGCAGTTCTGTTTGCAGCAGATCTGGGTCATTATGTGGCCGACGCACACATGCCTCTTCATATAACAAGAAATTATAACGGGCAGTACACAGGCCAGACCGGGATTCATTCGCGGTATGAATCATCGATGATTAACAGATATTATACCCAGATCAATTATAGCTCTGACACGGCCCTGTTTATTCCCAATATTTCAGAGTATGTCTTTTTATTCATTTATAATAATTACTTATACAAGGATTCCCTGCTGAGCGCCGATCTGGCGGCAAAAACTGCTGCCGGGAATACGACCAGCGACCTATATTACCTTAAAATGTGGGAATTTACCAGCGGATTTACAACCGCCCTATTCAAGAATGCCTCAGATTTCCTGGCTTCTATTATCTATTCTGCCTGGGTGACTGCCGGGAAACCCTCCCTGATTACGGATGTTATTGAAGAACCAGGCAGAATAACCACTTTTTCACTTAAGCAAAATTTTCCAAATCCCTTTAATCCGTCAACTAATCTAAGTTTTTCTCTGTCTAAACCCGGAGCAGTGAAAATTACGGTTTATAGCATCAACGGCTCTGTTGCTGCGCCGCCAATTATTAAGCACTGTTCAGCCGGAATAAATGTTATTACATTTAACGGCTCCTCCCTTCCCTCGGGGGTTTATGTTTATACTGTTAATGATGGGCAAAGAATGCTTTCGGGCAAGATGACGCTGTTGAAATAGAGAAAAACCGACCAACAAACACATTTGGTCGAATATTCGTCTTATTTGTGAGGTATCCCCCCATGTAATCCAGAATGTTGCAGAATCCGGCTGTTTAAAATAATTTTGGTATGTATAAACTCGTATTTTTTCACAATCAGCGAGGTGTTATTTGAGATCATTAACTAAGGCCTTCATAATTGCAGTTATGATTTTGCTGGCGGGCTTTACTATTATGACTAAAGAATCTGAAAACAGTGTACCGGCAAATAATGAAAGCGAAATTACAGTTAATGAAGAAGTAAACAATTTCAATGCTTCAATTATAAAATATGTTGATAAGGGAGAAATGGTTGCCAGCTGGTATGGAAGAAAATTCCATGGCCGGAAAACCGCTAATGGCGAAATCTACAACCAGATGGCATTTACAGCGGCCCATAAGAATCTTAGATTTGGAACGCTTTTAAGGGTTACAAATCCGGATAACGAATTATCTGTTATTGTAAGGATTAATGACCGGGGACCATATATTCATGGCAGAGAGCTGGATCTTTCAAAAGCATCAGCCTCCGCGCTGGGGATGGTTCAGAAAGGTGTTGCAAAAGTAAGGGTTGAGCAGTTGGCTCTGAAAGGAGTGAACTTCCCTGTAATTTCACTTAACTGAGTGCTTCCTTTTTCAAGAAAAAAAGGCTGTCAGAATAAACTGACAGCCTTTTTTATTTTTTTGTGTGAAATAATTGAAATTATATTAAATTGTAACCACAAAATTTTATCACTCGCAATTTAGCCAGTCTCTAAGGTTAATATAAAGGTTTTATTTCTATCAATATTTTAGGAGTAGTATATATGAAACAATATTTTCTGATTATGGTTCTTGTATTATCCTTGCCCGTGGCCCTATCCGCCCAAAGTTCAAAAATCCATTATTTCCTGGAACAGAAGCTGGGTGAAACATCTGTAAAAACCCTGCCGGTTTATGCGGTTCTTAAGGATAGGCTGCCGCTGGATTACCTTGAAAATCTTACGGGCACACTTCCAAAGAAAGAAAAGCAGAAAGAAGTGGTTAGAATACTGAAAGAATTTGCATACGAAAAACAGGCAAACCTTTTTCAGAAACTGAATCATTTCCGCTCCCAAAAGCTGGTTCACAATATAAACCAGATATGGGCATTGAATATTATTGCTTTTGAAGCCAGCGGGGACATAATCAGATCAGTTGTTGCTGATTTCCCTGAAATTGAGATGGTTTATTATGATGCCAGATTTCCCCAGTCCATGCTGGTTGACGATGAAGGCATAACCGAAAGAAACGACAAATATGGACTAAGACTGGAACCGACACTCGCCCCCCAGGCGGGGCTGGTTCTTATAAATGCGGTCCAGGTTTGGGCAGCAGGGGACAGCGGCCAGGGAATTCTTGTGGGGAATATTGATACCGGAACCGACTGGAAACACCCTGACCTCGTTAATAATATATGGAATAATTTAGGCGAGGATTTTAATGGAAACGGTAAAACAATTATCTGGAACGGCTCTGCCTACGTTTATGATCCCGGCGATATAAACGGTGTGGATAACGACGGCAATGGTCTTATAGATGATTTTATCGGGTGGGATTATGAATCAAACGACAATGATCCCAGTAATGGTGCGTCTCATGGTACTGCAACCAGCGGAATTGTTGCCGGCTATGGAACCAACGGTACACAAACAGGCGTGGCACCCGGAGCAAAACTTATTATCTTAAAGCCGGCGGGGGAATCGCAGTACTGGGCAGCCCAGCAGTACGCAATTGACAAAGGGGTTGACGTAATTACAAGCTCCCTGAGCTACAAATGGTATTTTAATCCAAAGCCTAATTATCCAATGTTCCGCCAGATGACGGATGTTGAGCTGGCTGCAGGAGTGGTTCACACAAATTCAACCAGCAATGATGGAACTTATCTCACAGGAGCTCCGATTCCGTTCAATATTTCTGCTCCCGGAAATTGCCCCGGCCCCTGGCTGCATCCCGATCAGACTCTTGCCGGCGGGTACAGCTCTGTAATAGGCTCTGCAAATGTGTATGCAACTACCGATCTTATCGTATCAAGCTCACCATATGGACCGGCAACCTGGGAGAACATACAGCAGGTGCACCCTGAATACCCTTATGTAATGCCCTCTCAATATCAGGATTACCCTTATGAAACTATTCCCGGATCAATGGGTCTCATTAAGCCTGATGTTGCTGCTCCCGGAAACAACACAACATCAACTGCCCCCGGCGGCGGCTATCAATCGTTCAGCGGAACATCCGGAGCAACCCCGCACCTTGCGGGAGTTGCCGCATTGATGCTTGGCGTAAATAATCAGCTAACGCCTTCCGATGTCAGCAGAATAATGCAGCTGACCGCAGTGGAAAAAGGTGCTGCGGGAAAAGACAACAGGTATGGTGCCGGCCGCGTAAATGCTTGGGATGCCATACAGATGGTTAGAACTGAAATTCCTGTTGAACTGGTTTCGTTCGGAGCCAGCGTTAACCAGGGAACAATTACCCTTTCCTGGATGACAGCCACGGAAACAAATAACAAAGGATTTGAGATTGAAAGAGAATCGTTTGGCAGTAAAAACATAATCGGGTTTGTTCCCGGTAAAGGAACAACCACAAGAACCAGCCCGTATTCGTTTACTGATCAAGTAACTCCGGGCTTTTATGTTTATCGACTGAAGCAGATTGATTTCGACGGTACCTTTAAATATTCTCAATCCGTCAGCGTTGAAGCAGCTAATCCTGTTGAGTTCAGCATTGAACAGAATTATCCTAATCCCTTCAACCCGGCAACCTTAATAAAGTACTCGGTTCCGGAGGACGGAATGGTCAGCTTAAATGTTTATAATATGCTTGGCGAAAAGGTACGCAGTCTTGTAAACCAGGATATGAAAGCAGGTACCCATACCACAACATTTGACGGTACAAACCTGAACAGCGGTGTTTATTTTTACACGCTTCAGAGCGGGAATTATACAAAAACACTTAAGATGATTCTCTCTAAATAATTATTATTTATAACTGCTCCTGTTTTAACGGGAGCAGTTCTTATTTATGCCATCCTGATTCCATTTCCATTTCCTCTTCCTGCCATAAAAAAATTTTTATATAAAAGACGTAGAGTCAAAAATGATTTGCAAGTTTATTAAGTTTGTCCAGTAACTATTTTTTAAATTATTTTGGATTCTTAAGATGAAAGCGTCTGTTCTTATCCTCTGGTTTCTGATCTTTGTTTCAGTCGGCAGCATTGTAAATGCCCAGACCTGGACTAGTTTTGGAAACGGCTTAAATTACCCGGTCAACTCAATTTGTTATTTTGACAACGCCTATTTTGCAGCATCAGGCGGGGTTTATGCCTGGAACGGATCCAACTGGATCGACAAGTCAAGCGGAATGCTGGCGCTGATGGATGTATATACCTTCGGGATATTCAACAGCAATCTCTTTGCAGGAGGATTTTTTACGGTTCTGACACCGGAGAATAACTGGTATAACAATGCAGCCAGATATAATAATGGAAGCTGGACTACCTGCGGGAGCGGTCTGGGTAACGATGGAATAGGAATGAGCGATTATGTTAATGCAATGATAACATACAACGGACAGCTCTATGCGGGAGGCCGGTTTGGATCTGCAGGCGGCAGTCCCCTGTATCCCCAGGAGACACCATATATAGCAAGTTTTGATGGATCACTTTGGCATAGCGTAGGCGGGGGAATGGATTTTACAGTTACTGATCTTTGTTTATACAACGGCGACCTTATCGCATCAGGGTATTTTGTAGAGGCTGGCGGCGTGTCTGCAAACCGGATTGCAAAATGGAATGGTTCAGCCTGGAGCGCTCTCGGCTCCGGAATGGATGGAAAAGTAACTGCGCTTTCTGTGTATAATGGCGAATTATATGCCGGTGGTCTGTTTGATAATGCCGGCGGTTCTGCAATGCAAAGTATTGCGAAGTGGAACGGACAGTCATGGTCTCCGGTCGGCGGCGGTATTTACGGCGGCGGCCAGGTTTATACAATGGCAGTATATAACGGTGAATTGTATGCCGGCGGAACATTTGTGTCCGGTGCAGGAAATGCCGGAGACTATATTATGAAATGGAACGGCACAGAATGGAAAAATGTTGGTGCAGGCACAGATGGCCCAGTTATTTTCTTATATCCAAACGGCTCAGACCTGATAATAGGCGGTCAGTTCACAATGGCAGGAGGAATATCAGCACATAATATCGTTGCCTATAAAAATATTACCGGCGTTAACGGTGAGGGAAATCTTCCCGGGGAATTTGCCTTAAATCAGAATTACCCTAATCCCTTTAATCCCGTCACAACAATCAGGTATCAGGTTCCCTTTGATTCAAAGATATCGCTGAAAATTTATGACGTCCTGGGTAACCTGATAAATACCCTGTGTGAGGGAGAGAAACCAGCCGGTAGTTATGAAATCAGCTGGGATGGTTCCAGCCTTCCGGGAGGTATTTACTTCTGTTCTTTTGAATCCGGATCATTCAAGGATGTAAAAAAAATAGTACTTCTGAAATAACCGTAAGTACGCAAAACTCTACAAGCTTAAAAAGGGGGACCGGCAAATCCGCCCGGTTCCCTTTCTGCCCTTTCCGCAAAAAATAATGGCTGCCCGCCCCCTTTTTATTCTGCTGATGATTCAAATCAATACCAGGTATTTGGTTCTTCTGTAATTTCCCGCCGATAAAAAGGAGTAAACTATGAAAGTAACAATATTTCTTCTGATAGTCGGAATTTCTTTTTTTGTGATAAATATGTCGACAAAAACACAGCCCAGCTTTAATGGAGACACACCGGGCTGTTCCGGCACCAGCTGCCACACCAGTGTTCAGGGCCTTGTTTCCGCTGAAGTGCTTAGCAACTTTCAGGTAAAAATTACGGTATCGGGAACAACAGCAAGTGTTGCAGGCGAGCTTGTAGATACAGCAAATAATGTTGTGGCTGTTAATAACAGCACTTCTTCCAATCCGTTTATTCTTACCGCGCCCTCCGCAGGGACCTATACTGTTAACGCAGGTTTCAAAAACCCGTCAAGACAGTGGGGATCGACAACTGTAAATATAGCAGTTACCGGTATCAGTGATCAGCTCATTGATAATATTCCCGGGACTTATGCGCTTTATGCCAGCTATCCCAATCCGTTTAATCCGACAACGAAAATAAGGTATGCGGTTAAGAACACCGGGTATACCACACTCAAAGTGTACGATCTGCCCGGAAACGAAATAGCAACCCTGGTGAATGGTGTAAGACAGCCGGGTATTTATGAAGTCAGTTTTAGTGCACTGAATCTTCCCAGCGGTACGTACATTTACAGGTTGAAATCGGGCAGCTACAGCGAAACCGGGAAAATGATTCTGATTAAATAGCAATACCGGAACCAGGAATTAAGTTTGTCAAGTATAAAAAAAACATCCCACAATTTTTATTTTTTTACTTGCCAATAATCTTTTAACGCGTAGATTTGGTGCTCAATTAAAGAACCTATCAGCAAACCTTTTAAAGAGCAGGAATATGAAGCAGGTAATATTATTCTTTTTCGTTTTAATGATGCAGCAATTATCCGCGGCGGTATTGAATGTTCCCCAGGATTATTCGTCGATTCAGGCAGCCATTGATTCAGCACAAAACGGAGATACTGTGCTTGCAGCACAGGGCCGCTATTTTGAAAATATTGTATTCAGGGGAAAAAACATTGT